>CAJYHH010000745.1 GCA_913773825.1 Candidatus Sericytochromatia bacterium
AATCTGAGCTAAGCTCCAGCTCCAGCTGAATCCCGCTGGCCGCCACTGAAGCGATAAAGCCTTTGGCAACGCCCTGAATCAGCTGGCCCAGGTCAACGGCTTCTTCACGCCGAATCGCAAAGGTACTGGCATTCATACTGGCGACATCAATCAAATCTTCAACCAGGGCGCTCAGGCTACGAACTTCATCGGTGACATCCTGAAGCAGCCCGTCACGGTCTTGCTGATCGAGCTGCAGACGGGGATTTTGCAGGGTCTGGGCCGTCGCCTGAATAATCGCCAGCGGTGTGCGCAGTTCATGACTGACAGTAGCTAAAAAAGCTGCCTTTTGGCGGTCTTTGCCGCGCAGCTCAGACACCAGATCTAATAAATCAACGTTAGCCTGGGCCAGCTCCTGGGTTTTGATTGAGACTTGTTGATCCAGTTCACTATTGAGCAGATGTTCCCGATCCAGAGCTGAGCGCAAGTCGCTCTCAGCCACTTTGCGCAGTTGATCAAGCTCTTGAAGCTGATGGGCTGAACGATTAAAGGTAATCGCCAATTCTTCAATTTCAACCGGTGTCAGGCTGCCAAAGTGAATATCGGGGTGGGGTTCACCGTCTGGCATGTTGCGTACGGCATTTGTCAGCTCTTTAAGCGGGCGAGCAATAGAGCGCGCCAGTAAATAAGCCAATAACAGCCACTGACATAAAATCAGAATAATGCTGATGCGTAAAATAGACCGCTCGCGCACAGCAATGGCATCTAAAGTCTCGCGGGCTTCGCGCATACCCTGCTGATTGATCGCATTAAAATGATCTGTAGCACTTCTGAGCTTATCGAGATAAGCGTTCATCTCTGCGACCGGAGTTTTAGACATTACCAGACGGCGATAATGGGCCAGGCGACGGCTTAAACGCTGGAGCTCGTCTTTTTCACCCGGAAAAAACTCCTCAGCTTGAAGCTCATCCGCAATCAGGGCCTCAATCCGCGAAGCGGTACGCTCAAAGTCAGCAGCAGAACGGCGATGCAGCTGATTTTCTGAGAGATAAAAATGATTAATCAGCTCTTTGAGGCTATTGGCGGCTAAGACACTGCGCAGGCCATTCTGCATAATCGACTGGGCCTGGCGCTGAACCTGCTGAGCCTGCCACTGAATACTGGCACCGACAATTAACAACGTAATTAAAGCAGACGAAAAAACCAGCACCAAGAGCCAGATAGTACTAAAGCGCAGCTTTTTCATGGCGTAACCAGGCGATAACCCCGTCCCCTAATCGTCAGCAGATATTTAGGTAAAGCCGGATTAGGCTCAAGCCGCTGCCGCAAACGGTTGATATGCATGCGAATGCTGGCG
>CAJYHH010000746.1 GCA_913773825.1 Candidatus Sericytochromatia bacterium
ACAAACCCGATCAAAAAGTTTGGCTTTGTCGCCAAAGGGGGCTAAAAAATTGCGCAATAGACGTTCGGTCATGGGAAAAGTTGTGGGCCGCAGGCGACCTGTTAAGGGGTCTACCCGGCCATAAGAAATTGAGTTTTTGTCAGTGCGCGTGACGGCTAATAATAGCCGGACAATTGCATCATCTAAAGACTGTTCGTTCAATTTGGCAGGACGAGTTTTGCCCCAGCTATCGCGCAGGCTGTCCATTACAATCTGAAAGTCTGGATTGGGCGTAAGCTGAAGGTCTTCGACCTGAAAAAACGCTGAGCGCAAATGGTCTTCATCCAGCAGGGCCTGATAAAATTCTTCTGAAGCCTCTAAAATACGCTGCTTTTGGCCATTGCGATAAGCCAGAACCAAAGCACTGATGATTTTTTTGTCATCTGGCTTGAGGCTAAAACCCGGCTGACGTTTCGCTAATAAGTCTATTAAGCTTACCGCACGGGCTTCAAGATCGGTGGTTTCAAAATTGGGCGGCAGGCTATTAAGCGCTTTTGCCGTCTGAGTGCGTTGTGTCATTTTTCCCCTTTATACCGGCCTGCCCGGTCATCCCATCCCTAAGTAATTTATCGATAGCAATTGTGTCAATTTTGATCGGGCTGAACCCTTATCAGACAGTTTCTCATGTTTGGTTGAGTCAGGCTAACAGGTGCTGCTGTCTCTTTGTTCCCAGCTCAGAAACAGGTTAAACCTGTTGGTTTCAAGCTGGGATTGATAAGTTGTTAAGTTTGAGGTTTGAGCTGGTTTTAATAACAAATAAGCGTCTGAGCTGATTTGCCTTGAATAAAAATTTCCAGATTTCCGCGTGCTCGGGTGCTGTCTTCAGCGCTACAGGGGCTTATCTCACTCATCTGCAGGGAAGTGCTTCCACTTGTAAAATTCCAGATGCTAGAGGTACAAGGCCCAGTTCCTTCATAATCAGAAAGACCCTGTTTGATTTCTAGATCGGGCGCTAAAGTAAGTGAGCGCGGTTTATTCCAGGCGCGATAACGCGGGGTGTTTTGCTGCTCATCAATCACGATTCGATGATAGGAGGTTTCGCAGATCATTTTGACTTCATCAGCTTCTGAATCTAGCTTGCTTTCATCATTGACTTCGTTAATCGCCATTAATCGATAAGTCAGTTGATTATTTTCAAGCGCAATGGGCCTGAGCCAAAGCTCACCTGGCCCATACATCACTCCTTGAGGCAAACAGCCAATTTCAGCTCGCTTATAATTCAAAATTTTAGCTTTGAGCTCAGCCGGAAAAATCATCGGATAAAAACTCATTAAGGCCTGGGCATCAGCGATCTGAATCGTTCCGCGATTGGCAAAATTTAAACGCAGCGGAAAGTCGATTAAAGGCAGCAGCTGTAAATGATGGCCAGTTGTCAGGGCTTGACGGAGTTCATCATCAAAACGGGCTAAAGCCCCCTGATCTTCCCCCCCATATTCAGCATAACTGCAGGACTGATCAAAATCATCAGCCGAATCGAGTGCTATTGTAGGTAAAGTCAGCGTTAAAGCGGGTATTAGGCTGATCAGCAATCGCGCAATAAATGATCGGATAAATGATTTAGACATGCTGTCTCCTGCAAAAAAAGTTTAAACAAAGCGCTCAAGCCAGTTTAACGAGCGCTCCCAGCAAAGATGCCAGTCTGGTTCAAGCATAAAATGCCCGGAATCCGGGTATTCGATATATTCTTGGCGATCAGGCGCATCCGTGTAATAAGGGCTTAACTGCTTATGAAACGCTCTGGCATGATGCGGCGCTACAGACGTATCCTGACCGGCATTTTGAGATAAAATTGCAGCTGGAAAAAAGCGCTCAGGATGGAGGTGAGGGCTTGCTTCGTTGCCTTCCCACCAATCTGGTGAGCCCAATAGAATGGCCGCTGCTTTTAGCCTGCGTTCGTTGAGCAAGGCCGCCCAGGCGATGTAGCCACCCATCGAGACACCAATCAGGCCCAGTT
>CAJYHH010000747.1 GCA_913773825.1 Candidatus Sericytochromatia bacterium
GTTTTGCTCAGTGACACAGGCGTTGTCAAAATTACCGACTTTGGCTTCTCTGGACTAGGTGAGGGTCGTGAGCTCAGCCGTCTTCAGGGCAACGATAATCCTTTATACAAATCTCCTGAGCTTATCGATACAGAGAACAATTATAAAAAAAATATCATTGATGCCCACTTGCGGACGCGCTTTGGAATCAAAACCTTTGCCAAGGTCAAAGGGCCTAACGAACCCAAAAAGCCAGAAAATCTCAATGATGTTCAGGTGATGCAGACCTATACTCAAAAGCTCAATGATTATAACGATCATAAACTCTACACACGCCTCTATGAACAAGCTGAAAAGCAAGGTGTCGGCAGCGAGGATCCAAGCATCTCAAATCGGGCTGATACTTGGAACGCCGGTGTTATGGCTTACTCCTTGCTCAAGCATCGTTCCCCCAAGTCCTCTCATGAGATGTGGGCCCCTTCGTTTTCTTTCCAGGTTGAGCAAAATGTTATCGGCTTTGGCCAGGACAGCAATAATCGCGTGATGCCTTCGGGTCAACTCAACACGGGTAGCCAGGGCATTGGCGTCTCAGGCATCGATAAGCTGATCAATGGCCTGATGCATCCTGAAGCAGAGAAGCGCACTAATTTTAGTTCTGCCCTGCAGCACAGTCTTTTTCAGGATCCCCGTCTTGAAAAGCCCGCACTGCGTCAGCTCGCCATGCTGATTGCCACTGGCGATCCTCAGGATCCTGGCTTTAAGGATCAGGTCGAGCTGCTAAGCAAAGCGATCAAGCGTTAATGTAACAAAGCCTGCTTGAGTCTGAGTAAATGCAAAAAAGCTTAGGCTTAAGCAGGTTCTTTAGTCTCTCATTCTGGTCACTATCATCAGCACCAAGCAGGTTCAGGGCTTAACTCATTTCCAGACAGAGTTTACCTGATTCAATCAACTGGCCTTCTGAAATATAAAGCGCCCTGACTACGCCATCCGCCTGGGCTAAGATTTGGGTTTCCATTTTCATGGATTCAATCACAAACAGCGCTTGATTGAGTTTGACGGCTTGATTCTGTTCAACCAGAATTTTCAACACTTTACCAGGCACCTGGCTGATATAAGCGTTCTGAGTCTGAGCTGTTTGGGGGGGCTTTAAAAGCGGGACAGACTGAACCTGGAGATTGCCCCACTCTGGGTGATGCAACCAGAGCTCAGTAGCCTGCCCAACTTGCTCACTTTGCCAGCCCAGTTCAAAGCGATAATAGGCCTGAACACTCCCTTGTTGAACTTCAAAGCTGACGTGTTCAGCCTTGCACTGAATCGCTGAGACCAGATAATCCTGGCCTGACAGGCTGCATGTAAGCTGGCCATTGCGTTCAAGGGAATATTCGAGTGTTTGAGACACGCCATTTATTTCAAACTGAGCCACAGCCTGGCGATAAGGCAGATTGCGAAAACTGGCTCTAAGGCTTTTTAAGGGAGCCTGGTCACGTTGTTGCTGGGTAGAAACAATCAGCGCAGCTAAGCTGACAATTGGGTCAATGGCGGGTTTGACCCAGCCCATTTGCGGAATGAAAGAGGTTGAAAGCTGGCCAGCCTGCATCTGGGGAGCTTGTATCAGCGCGCTTAAAAATTGCAGATTGGTTTTAAGCCCAAATAGCTGGGTGTGCTGTAAACAGCGCTGCATGCGGGCCAAAGCCTGCTGGCGTGTAGAGCCGTGGGTAATCAGTTTGGCTAACATGGCATCATAATAAACTGAGATCTGAGAACCACTTTGAATCCCTGTGTCACAGCGATAGCCTGGCAGTTGGGGGACTTTAAAGTGGCTAATCTGACCCGTACTTGGCGCAAAATCATGGTCAGGGTCTTCCGCATACAGGCGACATTCAATGGCGTGGCCCTGAATCACCAGCTCATCTTGAATCAGATTAAGGGGATGACCGTTGGCCACTTCCAGCTGCAGGGCAACCAAGTCCAGGCCGGTGATGGCTTCAGTGACCGGATGTTCAACCTGGATGCGGGTATTACATTCTAAAAAGTAGATCTGTTCATCAGCATCAACCGCAAATTCAACTGTACCCAGACTTTTGTAATGAAGCAATTCAGCCACTTTAAGCGCCCAGTGGTAAAGTTGTTGGCGAGTCTCATCTCTGAGATTGGGAGCGGGCGCTTCTTCAATCACTTTTTGGTAGCGGCGCTGCAGTGAACATTCGCGCTCAAAGAGATGCCAGACCTGGCCCCGGCCATCGCCCACAATCTGAACTTCAATGTGGCGCACAGGGGAAAGATATTTTTCTAAAAGCAGACTGCTGTCACCAAAGGCTTTAAGCGCTTCGTTACTGGCACTTTTTATCGCTGTTTCAAGCTCTTCAGGGTTATTGACCAGACGCATGCCGCGACCACCGCCACCTGCACTGGCTTTAATCAGCACCGGATAGCCCATGTTTTGGGCTTGTTCAGCAAACTCAGAGCTTTGTCCTTCAAACCCAGGCACCACCGGAATACCCGCTGATTGCATCAGCTTACGGGCAGTAATTTTAGAACCCATTTTTTCGATCGTGTCAGGTTCTGGGCCAATAAAGATTAAGCCTTTAGCCTGACAAGCACGGGCAAATTCAGCGTTTTCAGCTAAAAAGCCATAACCCGGATGAATGGCATCCGCGCCATATTGTATCGCAATCTCTAACAATAGCGGGATATTGAGATAGCTGTTGAGGCTGTCATTGCTGGGTAAACCTATGGCCTGATCAGCGTCGCGAACATAGGGTAAGTCCCGATCCACAGGGGTATAGACCGCCACGGTCTGAATCCCCAAGTCCTGACAGCTGCGGATGATGCGAGAGGCTATTTCAGCTCGATTGGCAATCAAGATTTTTTTAATGATCATTAGACTCTGAACATCCCATAACTCTCTGTGCCTTTTACGACGGCTGAATGGCAGTTAGACAGCACAATCCCCAGCACATCGCGGGTATCTCGTGGGTCAATCACCCCATCATCCCAAAGCAGACTGCTGGTATAAAACGCGCTGGATTCTCTTTCGACTTTTTGCTGCAGCGCGTTTTGTTTGGCCAGAATACTCGCTTCGTCCACGGTTGTGCCAAACTTATTGCCGGCCTGACGTTGAATCATCGCCAGCACGCCCGAAAGTTGTTCAGGGCCCATCACGGCGGTTTTGGCATTGGGCCAGCTAAAAATAAAGCGTGGCTGCAAAGGACGGCCACACATGCCAAAATTACCTGCCCCATAAGAAGCCCCCATCATAATGGTGATCGCCGGAACCGCGCTATTGGCTAAGGCATTAATTAATTGGCCACCGTGTTTGACAATGCCCTGTTCTTCATACTTTTGGCCGACAATAAAGCCTGTGGTGTTTTGTAAAAAGATCAGCGGGATATTGCGCTGATTACAGAGCTGAATAAACTGAACCCCTTTATTGGCGGCTTCAGAGACCAACACGCCATTATTGGCAATCATCCCAACTGGGTAACCATGAACATGGGCAAAGCAGGTCACTAATGTTGGGCCAAATAAAGGTTTAAACTCAGAGATCACCGAGCCATCTACTAAGCGGGCAATCACTTCACGGACTTCATAGGGTTTGCGCAAATCCGCTGAGACAATCCCCAGAATCTCTTCGGCATCATACAGGGGCGGCACGGTTTCACGGGGCTCTGGGCCAAGCTTTTGCCAGTTAAGGTAGGCAATCGCTTCGCGGGCTTTAAGCAAAGCATCGTGTTCGTCCAGGGCTAAATCATCTGAGAGCCCCGAGACGCGGCTGTGCATATCGGCCCCACCTAAAGCTTCATCGTTGGTAATTTCACCAGTTGCCAGCTGAACCAGCGGTGAGGCCGCCAAAAAAGCCCGGGCCTGATTTTTGACCATAATCACATGTTCTGAAACAGCCGGAAAAAACGCCCCACCGGCCACACAGGGGCCAAACACCACAGACAAAGTGGGGATATTCTGGCGTGAACGCTGGGCCATATTGCGAAAAGGCACGCCGCCCAGGTCAAAAAGCTCAGACTGGCGATTAAGATCAGCCCCTGAGGCTTCAATCAAATAGACCATGGGCAGGCGGTTTTCTTCTGCAATGGTGTCGAGACGAGCCCCTTTTTTAAGCGTCATGGGGTTTAGCGCCCCGCCTTTGATTGTGGGCACACTGGCATTGATTGCGCACTGCACCCCGGCAATCACGCCTAACCCCGTGACCACCGCTGCTCCGGGCACATTGTCAGGCTCTGCTGCCCCCGCCAATGACATCAGCTCTAAAAAATAGCTGCCAGGGTCCAGCAAGAGCTCAATCCGCTCACGGGCTAAGAGCTTACCTGATTGAACATGGCGCTGCTTGTACTTCTCTTCGCCCTGGTAAAGACCGCTTTGAAGCGTGTTTTCCATTTCGGCGATAATCTCCAGCATGCCCTGGTAATTACTCTGATAAGCAGCGCTTTGGGGGTTGACCGTCGACAGATAAACAGACACCTGAATGACCTCGTAAGCGGAGTCTAATCAGTGTAGCTAAAAATGGTTTAAAGCGCGAATCTTCTTATTTATCCCCAATCAGCCACGCGCTGAACTATCAGCAATCTCGCTCAACCCAATTTGCCAGACATCAGCGGATGGCAAAACAGGGTGTTATTCCAGCCGTGCTCTCCTCATTCGTCAGGCAGCTAAGTCGCCAACGACTGAGTATCACTCTGATGCGGAATCTGGGTCGCATCAGCTTTAATCAAGCCCTTAAAGTTCCAGCCGCCAGACCCGTTCAATTTCATCCGGAAACTCAGCAAAAAAGCCCCGATTAATCCCAACCAGTTTACAGCCCTGGCCCTGATACAGCCGACAAGCTCTGACGTTAATATTTTCTGTATAAATCATCAGCGCCTGACAGACTCGCTGGCGAGCCCAGGCTACCGCTGCTTCAAATAATCTCACGCCAATTTTTTGGCCCTGATAAGCCTGCAGAATGCGAATATCTGACAATTCCGCACAACCTTCTGCT
>CAJYHH010000748.1 GCA_913773825.1 Candidatus Sericytochromatia bacterium
CGAGTCTCGGTTGAGCCGCGTCAACTGGCGATCCGAATTAGCGATCAGGGCAAAGGGATTCCTCCGGAGAGCTTAGTGCAGCTCTTTGACAAGTTTTATCGCGCACCGGGTGCCCGCAGCGGCGGCACCGGACTGGGCCTGTCAATTGCCAAAGGCTTTATCGAAGCCCATGAAGGCATTATTACCGCCACTAATTTAGCCCAAGGCGGAGCCTGTTTTTTAATTGAGCTGCCGTTTACAGAACCGCCAAGCCTGCCTGAAGACGAGTTAGAAAATGAATTAGAAAATGAGTCAGAGTATGAGTCCAACAATTCTGATCATTGAAGACGAAGCCGCCCAGCTGCGCTCACTGCGCCTGGCGCTTGAAACCCAGAGCTATACGGTTCTGGAAGCCAGCACTGGCCGTCAGGGACTTGAAGTCGCCGCTTTACAAGGGCCCGATCTGATTCTATTGGATTTAGGACTACCTGATTTTGACGGTCTGGAAGTCTTAAATCAGCTGCGCGTCTGGTCACAAACCCCTGTGATTATTCTCTCGATTCAGGCCCATGAACGCGGCAAAATCGCCACCCTGGACGCAGGCGCTGACGACTATCTGACCAAACCGTTTAGTATTCCTGAACTTCTGGCGCGCATCCGGGTTGCTCTGCGCCATTTTGTCTGGCAGCGCGAGCAACAAGCGGCGGTCTCTGTACTGGTCTGGGGCGATTTAAGGATTGATCGCGGTACCCAGCGCGTGACCCGTTCAGGTAAATTAATCAAGCTAACGCGAACTGAGCAACATTTGCTTGATTTGCTGGCTCGTCATGCGGGTAAAGTCCTGACTCATACCCAGATTTTAAATGCGGTTTGGGGTCGCGATTACACCGAAGACGTGCATTATTTACAAGTCTATATTTCGCGTCTACGCCATAAACTAGAAACTGTTCCCAGTCAGCCTGAACTGATCCTGACTGAATCTGGAATTGGTTATCGTCTGAACTGGGAGCCCGCATGAAAACGGATGCTCTGCTAAAATGGCCTCTGAGATAACAGGAGACGCCATGAAAATTCTCGTCATCGATGACGAAGCGCAGATCCAGCGCTTTTTAAAAATCGCTCTAGAGGGCAGCGGCTATGAAGTCGAACTGGCTGATAACGGCCGCCAAGGACTTGAGCTTGCGATTTTACAAAATCCAGATTTAATTCTACTGGATATTGGCCTGCCAGATATGACCGGTTTTGATGTGCTCAGCCAGTTACGAGAGTGGTCTAAAATCCCTGTGATTATTTTGTCGGTTCAAAATCAAGAGCGCGACAAAGTCACAGCGCTTGATTTAGGCGCAGATGACTACCTCACCAAACCATTTGGCGTCCAAGAACTGTTAGCCCGCGTGCGAGTGGCATTACGCCATAGTGCAGAGCGCAGTACAGGTCAGACCGCTTCTGCCATTCAACAGTTTGGCGATGTGCGCATTGATTTAGCTGCTCATTTGGTCCACAAAGGTGAAGCTAAAATCAAGCTGACCAAAACTGAATATAAGTTACTGGCTCTGCTAGCCCAACATGCAGGAAAAGTGTTGACCCATCGCCAGTTGTTAAGCGAAGTCTGGGGCGCGGCTTATGTCAGCGACAGCCATTATTTACAGGTCTATGTCTCGCAGCTGCGCCGCAAACTTGAAGATGACCCGACTTCTCCCCGTTTAATCCTGACAGAGCCCGGTGTGGGCTATCGACTAGAAACTGAGAGCTGACCACGGATGGATGAGGAGGCTTTCGCATCACGGACAAGGCGGATTGGGAGGATTTCGCGGAGGGGATAAAAGATAAAAGACAAGATAGTTAGACTTTTGCGCTTGCTTATTGGTGGCTGATAAGCAGGCGCTGTTTGTTTTTTTGGAGACTGTTTGGTGGGGATAAATGTGGGACTGAATCTTGAGGGGTTCTTGAGGCTCTGGCGCTTTTTTGCTGAGCCGTTTTTGAGCAGAGAAAATCTATTCTGAAGCTGTAACCGGAACAATCAAGCAGCTTTACCGGTTCAGCTAAAGGAGCGTGTTTATGAACTCTCAAAAACAAGATCGTATTGTCACTCTGATGTCAGTTGGAGAAATGGGCGGCATGCAGGCCGTTGAGCCCCAGGCTTTTTTAAATCTGTTTCCCGATAGCTGGAAAGAACTGATCGCCAGCGGCATCTCTTTTTATATTGACGCCCTGGGTCACGCCCTGGCTCCTGATGAAGCTTTACGTCGGCTTCAGCCTGAGCTGCAGCCCGTCAGACAGACTGTATACCTGCCTTTTGCAGCTTAACAGCTCATCAAGTCGATTCACTTAACAACGTGATTTAGAACTTTTATTTAGCTCTTTTTGAGAGCTGCCCCTTCAGACATTGAGCCTGCCTTAAGGCTCTCAAACCTATGCTGAAAGCGCCATCTCACTCCCGAAACATTTGAAAGGATCCCTCCATGTCTACCCGCTTTTGTCGCTCTCTGATTTTACCTTTGCTCGCTGGTGTTATTTTTAGTCCAGCAGCTCTGGCTCAAGAGAGTACTGAACCCAGCAGCTCACCGCTCAAACTTGAATTTTATCTTGATGCTTATTATGCCTTTGATACCGATTCCCATCTGATTTCGGGCACAGGCAACGATGCTCAGACACTGCCACGTGGCGATCGGCCTCTCAACGCCGTTAACTTTCGCCGCAATGAATTTAACCTCAATACGGCTCAGATGACTGCCAGCACCCAGCTAGACTGGTTCCGTGGCCGCACCACGCTGCAATTGGGCACTATTGCTCAATCATCCTGGTCACCGACTAAATATTCCCCGATTCAGGAAGCCAATCTTGGCATCCGGGCTGCTAAAGACTTAGGCGGCGAAGGCAATGAACTCTGGTTGGACGGCGGGATTTTTCTGACCCATATCGGCAATGAATCCTTGCTGCCGCGCAATAACTGGTTAAGCAATCTGGCTTTAGTCAGCCAGTTTGAACCCTTTTATCAGAGTGGTGTTCGCGCCAGCTATAATCTTGGCAGCCTGCTTAACTTTCAGCTGCATGTGCTCAACGGCTATGGCAGTATCGAAGACAATAATTTCAGCAAAACCCTCGGTTGGCTGGTCGGCTATAACCCACTGAGTAACTTAAACTTTTCCTGGACAGGGCTGGTTGGCGATGAAGGCGCTTATGATCCAGCGCGCAAATCAGATCCTGGCAATTATCGTTTTTATAATAACCTCAATGCCAGTTACCAGATTCTGCCTGATCTCGGCGTGCGTGGCCAGCTTGACTTAGCCACTGAAAGCGGTAAGTTTTATTACGGCGGCCAACTCACAGCCCGCTATGACTTCCTGGAAAAATTTGGCGTCACCTTACGCGGTGAGACCTTTCAGGATGCAAACGGCATGCTGTCATCAAGTTTTGATACTTCTACCAGCGATAACCTTACCCAGGGTCTACAGGGCTTTGGAGTGACACTGGGCTTAGAGTATCGCCCGATCAGCAACGCATTTATCCGCCTGGAAGGCCGCCAGCTGATGTTTAACCCCACCCATAACGCCATCTTTATGGATAGCAACGGCACAGCCTCTGCCAATCGCTTTGAGCTTTCAGCAAATACTGGCTTCTGGTTCTGACCACTGACAGGGAGGATGGCACGGATTTCACGGACAAAGGAATTCTTCTTATATCCGTGTCATCTGTGTCATCCGCCCCCATCCGTGGTCACATCTCGACGTGCATGCCAATTTCGATCACCCGCTCAGAGGGCAGCTTAAAGTAACTGGTGGCAGGAGTGGCGTTGCGGGACATAAAGGCAAACAGGGCTTTGCGCCACTGCTGCATCCGGGCATAACGCTTTTCAAGCACCAGGGTCTGATGGCCCAGGAAAAAGGTAATGGTGTCGTTATGCATCGGTTTGGCAAACTTGTTTGAATCTTTGTATAGAAGCGCGGGGACATCAGGG
>CAJYHH010000749.1 GCA_913773825.1 Candidatus Sericytochromatia bacterium
TTTACACGGGCAACAGCTTCCCTCAGAATTATAAAAATGGGGCTTTTATTGCCTTTCATGGCTCCTGGAACCGCGGTAGCGAGCAGGGTGGCTATAACGTTCTGTTTGTGCCCTTTAATCAAGCTACAGCCGGCCAGCAACAGACCTTTGCCAATGGCTTTGCCGGTCCTGGCCCGATTGCGGCTTCTGGCAATGCGGTTTATCGCCCGATGGGCTTAGCCCAGATGGCAGACGGCTCTTTGCTGGTCGTAGACAGTAAAAAAGGCCGAATCTGGAAAATTACTTACCAGGGCACTTAAACTTTATTTTTTGCGTCTGAATAAGGTATCTGACCTGTTCAGACGCCAATTTTTTATTTTGCCGCTTGGAGGACAGAGATGACTCAGGTTTTAAAACAGTCTAAACAGCTTTTGCTGGCCAGTCTTATCAGTGTTGGTGTCAGTATGAGTGTTATAAACAGCGCGATGGCCCAACAGACCGATCACCGGGCTTTTGTTCAGAGCCTGTATGGGGATGTGATCAACAAAAACCAGCTGGAGCGACTAGACCGGATTATCGCTCAAAATGCAATTTCTCATACCCCGATGCTGCGCTCTAATCTGACGGTGTCAGAGAACTATCGCACCCTTTACAGTTCGCTGCGTACAGCCTTTCCTGATATGCAGATTCAGATTGAAGAAGTGATTTCACAAGGCGATCGGGCTGTGGTGCGCTATCGCCTCAAAGGCACCCATACGGGTGAATTTATGGGCATGCGTGCCAGTAATCTGCCGATTGATGTAGTCGGAATCGACATGATTAAAATTCAGAACGGACAGGTTGTCGAGCACTGGGGCCTAGTAGATACAGTTGCCCTGCTGCGTCAATTAGAAGTGCTGCCAGAGCTCTAAAGCCGGGCCACCTGATCAGCTGCGTTGAGTTTACTTAGCCTTACACGCCAGGCACTGCGTTTGTCTGGCGTTATTTCTAATAATTCTCCCCCAGACTTTAAATCATGCACAAGCAAAGTATGGCTATTTGGCAAACGCCAGGCTTGTTGAGGTTGTTTAAGCGCAAGTTCAGAGTCAGTTGCATGAGTTTGCCAGACAATTTCTTTGTCTGGGTTAATTTCAAGCAGTCGGTCATTGCCTGTGTCAGCAATCAGAACATGACCATTGGGCAAATACGTGGCATAACGCGGAGCGTTTAGCTGAAAATACTCACGGCCAGGAAACAAAGCTGTCCCGTAACTCCAAATTGTCTGGCCCTGGGCATCCAGTCTTTGAACCTGATGTAAAACATCGTCGACAAATAACACCTCCTGCTTGTCCAGGGCTTCAACCCAGACGGGGCTTAGTAGCCGATCCGGGTCTTTAAATTCCCAGAGCACCCGGGGGGCTGAGCCATAAAGATCGACTCTGAGCAGGCGTAGCTGCCCCTGATCAGCAATCAGCCAGTTGCCATCAGTATCGAGATCGGCGCAGCTGGGATTTAAGAGCTGAAGCTGTTGATCACCACAACTTAATAAGGGTTTACGGGTTTCAAGATCCAATAACAGGAGCCGGTGATTACCCTGATCGGCAATCAGCAGCTGGTTGCCTCTGTGTTGAACCGCGGTCGGACCTAAAAGTTTCTGCATATCACGTTGGCCAAATTGCCAGAGTATCTGGCCCTCTGGACTAATAATCGCCAGCTGATTTTGGCCTGGCAGCAAGACATTGACATTGTGACTCAAACTGCTTTGGCCTTGAACTACCTGTACAAACAAAGATGGATCAGAAACTGGACGATCCAGACGGGTTGCTGTCAAAAGATAATCCTGGGATTGAGAACGCTCCAGGCGCTGCTGAGCTAATAACAGTAATTGCACTTTAAGTTCCGGGCTCAGAGCCAGCGCCAAGTTAAAGCTCTCGCGATCCAGGAAATAGACTTCGCTATAAGTCCGGGCTTTAACTGTGGCTGTGCGGGGACGATCCAGAATCAGCGCAATTTCGCCAAAAACTTCTCCTTCGGGCAAAGTATTGATTAACTGCCCTTGTTGATACACATCGAGCTGGCCACGGCTGATCATAAAGAGTTCTCGACCCATTTCACCCTGTTCAAAAACCAGGCTGCCCGCGTTTAATCTACGCAGCTGCAAATGAGGTTTTAAAACATCCAGGGTTGTGTCATCCAGCTCAGCAAACAGCTCAAGTTGGCGCAAGCGCTCCATGGCAAACTGAGTCTGCCGGGCCAGATGTTTGGACATCAATGCATCCATGCGGCGTTGCTGGACCAAGGTGCGACGTTCGCGGGCCATCTGCTCAAATTGTTTATGCAGCCTTGGGTAAAGCCGGCTAAGACGATGAAATGCCCGTTTGCTCAAGCGCAGCAAACGGGTTTCACAATTAGCCCGGATCGTATTGCTGCGCGGCTCCGAAAATAAAAGCGAAATTTCACCAAAT
>CAJYHH010000750.1 GCA_913773825.1 Candidatus Sericytochromatia bacterium
CCTCAGCTGGTGTACGGGTATCCAGGCCGGCAGCCAGCTGTTCAGCATATAGACTATAAGCTGAAACCAAGCCCAGAATTCTGGAGGGCAGCGGAATGCGCTGAGCAGAGAGCCCATCAGGGAATCCGCTACCGTCCCAGCGTTCAAGCACATGGCGAATCGGCTTGTCTAAACCATTTAATGACAGCACGCCGAGTAGGCGCTGATTGAGCATCTGGGCCTGACGCTGACGTGACAAACCTGTGCCAGGCACAATCAACTCACCCAACTGAAACAGATAAGCAGCGTCTTTAAGATGCTGCTGTTCTTCTAATGACAGTCCCAGACGCTGGCCCAGACGAGCAGCCAATGAGGCTGCTCGTTCAGCCCGGAATGAGCCTTGAGAACCTTGAACCACATCAACCAGCGTTTTGAGCGTGGTCACCTGATGCATCTGCAAGCGCTGTAAAGCATTTAGCAGTTGCAGGGTCTCAGCCAGTTCATGCACAGCGGACTTAAGCCAGTTGCGCTGTGCAGATGTTAGCGCTTGTTCTTTGGGCAGAATTAAACCCAATAAGCCATGTAATTGCTCATGGAGCCAGAGCGGCATTAAAACAGGTGAAACATCATCTGCCAGTCTTTCGGGCAGCTGTTCAGGAATCCCGCCTGGAGTCAAAACATAGTCTGTAATCTCGCTCATGCGCAGCTCAAGCAATACAGGTTCTGGGCGTGGCGCCAGTTCAGGGCGGTCCTGAAGAATCAGGCTCAAATCCAGCGGCGCGTCTTCAGGTAGCCAGACCTGCATCTGCAGCTGTTCGCCAACAGCTTCTGGGCGAGCTAAAAACAGCGACTGCATCTGCGGAACACAAGCCTGGATCTGGCGCAAGGTTTCGCGCAAAGCTACTTCGGGCTGACGATGTTGAGCCAGAACTAATAACAATTGGCGAGCAAAACGGTGCTGGCTACGAGCCAAGCTAAACTGAGAGTGAAGTTGTTCAAGACTGCACACAAATAAGCGCTCTTGAATCTGGGTCACAATGCGCCAGCCATGATTAAACAAAAAGCGACGTTCAGATTCAGAAGCTGTCAGCTCCAGACATTGACGCACAAAATGACGATAGGTTTTAAGCAGCATCATCTGCAGCAAGCGCAGTTGAGCAGGCTTTTGCAGGCGTCGCGCAGCTGACTGCCGTAGGTGCTCAAGGGATTGAGCGAATGGGCTATCAGGCAGTAATTGACCCTGTGCATCCACGTCCGTCTGAACCATTGCCCGCAATAACTCCGGAATCGCAGGCAGCAGTCTTTTTTCAAAGAAGCGACCATAAGCCGGATCGTAGCCGGGATCAGTTAAAGATGTTTTGGCATGCTGCTGAACGCTGGTTTCGAGTTCATGACGCAAGCGGCGCTCAAGTTCAGGCAGACTTTTCTCGAGCTGTTCTTCCCAGAGTTTACGTAGTTCTGGGCGCAGACCTTCTTCTTGTGTTGGCTCAGCGCTCACTTGGGGACTAATGCCTCGTGAATAAGTCTCAATAATCAATCGGCCGCGGTCTAAATGAGCGCGGCATATCTGATTACGCCCCTGATGTTTGGCGCGATACAAGGCAGTATCCGTGCGAATAATCAACTCAGAAGGTTCAAGGTCAGGCTCTTCGTATAAACTGCTGACACCAATACTCATCGACATCGAAACGGTTTGTTGGTCTTTGCCCGTAAAAGCATGATTGGCGACATTGCGGCGAATTCGTTCAGCCACATCACAGGCTGCATCTAAAGGCGTTTCGGGCAGCAAAATAGCCAGTTCTTCGCCGCCATAACGCGCAACAATATCTGTTTCACGTACAGAATCCTGAAGAATCTCTGCAATTTCACGCAGAACTTTATCACCCAGCAAATGGCCGTGAGTATCGTTGAATTTTTTAAAATAATCCACGTCAGCAATGATCAGGGTCAGATGATTGCCATAGCGCTTGGAGCGGGCCATCTCTTCTTCAAGCTTGATTTTCATGTAGCGATGGTTAAAAACACCCATCAGGCCGTCTTTAATCGCTTGTTCCTGAATTTTATTGCGCAGCTGAAGATTTTTCAGGGTAATTTCAAAGGCGCTAATCAGCAGCTTAAATAAATGCTCGTCACGCTCATGAAACGGGTCACCCGCGGTCCGGAACATCACCAGAATAAATGTCACTTCATCGTCTACCAGCAAAGGCTGAGCCATCAGTGACTGATAAGCAATGCGCCAAGTCGAATAACTTTTGCCGAGATTACTCAGCGTGCTTAAGTTAACGCCTTGTTTGGTTCTGACAATTTCTTGCAGAATCCCAGGCTCATCCATATGATAAATTTTTTCAGGTTCAAGCAGCGAGTCTGACTTAGAGTGAGTAATCCGCCAGTCTTCGCCAACATGCTGAACCCGATAGACCGAAGTCCGTTGATTGGTAATCAGGCGCTTGATCGATGAGGCTTCTGAAGAAAACAAATGATCAAAAACATGACCTGCGTCTACTTCAACATCTGCTTCATGCAAAACAGACTCACTCATTTTTTTAGTCAGGTGATAAAGCACCTGGGTTTTTTCACCCTGACGCTCAATTCGGCGGCGCTGATCAATAAAACGCAAACCGCCAAAAACTAAAAACGCAAGCAAAATCGGAATAATCGGATTGTGCTCACGCTGATAAGAATAAGCAACTAAAACCGCAATCGGATAAAAGAACGAGGTCTGGAAGACTTCTAAGATATCGTCTTTGATTTTAACCAGACTTTTCCAAAAGTCTTGAAGACCGATGTGCGGGTCTTGTTTAACGGCCAGATAGCCATTGACCAAGGGCAGATTCAAGATTAAATAAACCGCGGTTGCGGCACCAGCTGAAATCAGGCTTTCAAATAAGGGATTCTGGCCTAAAAAGGGACTGACTTGACCATGCGTAAAATGCATAGCTAAGCCCGCACATGAAAAGGTCAGGGCATATTGAGCAGCATTAAAGCCAGCAATTCGAATGCCCCGTTTCTGCAAAATCCCCATGCTGATAAGCGCACTCAGGCAGGCCAAAATCACGGCCATGGGAGGGTTAAAAAGAATTAAAATCGCCAGAATAATCGCAAAACTGGCTGAGATTTTAGCCCCATGGGGCAAAACCACATAGGTTTGTTCAGCAATAATGTTCAGAACTAAGAACATCACCACATCAAAGCCATTAACTCGCCAGAAAGCAGGAAAGAAGAAGCAGGATGTCAGAAAGGCAAGACAGCCCAGCAGAAAAACAGTCCAGAAATACAGGTTTTCACGTGTATTACGCCGGATCAGTTCATCTTCTTCTTGCTCTGTGAGTTGCCCCATCATCTTTTGGTGGTTTACCGATTGTGGTATGATTCCCGGCGCGTGCGCATTCGAAGCCAACCGGAATCGCCACGATCATTGTAGAAGAAAGGTTAAAGCCGGTCAACGCCGACTTTACTTCCATCATGATATACGATCACAATTTGAGCCCCGGAATCTTTAAGCTTGGCCCCCTAGAGCCGCGCT
The DNA here is from genome assembly GCA_913773825.1 of Candidatus Sericytochromatia bacterium. Lineage (GTDB taxonomy): Bacteria > Cyanobacteriota > Sericytochromatia > UBA7694 > UBA7694 > CAJYHH01. The sequence continues at coordinate 3,503 of CAJYHH010000750.1, forward strand.
GGTACGCCCTGATGTACATCCTGGGCTTTGTCGTTGTCTACTTTATGGTTTCCAAGCATCCCAAGTTTAAAACCCTGGGCAAAACCAAAGACGATGCGATGGATTTACTGACCTACGGCTTTATTGGCGTGTTAGCCGGTGGCCGTCTGGGTTATGTACTCTTTTACAATCTTAGTTACTATCTGCAAAATCCGCAAAAAATTCTGGTGATCTGGGAAGGCGGCATGTCTTTTCACGGCGGCCTGATCGGCACCATCATTGGGATTATCCTGTTTGCCCGAAATCGCAAAATCCCGATGCTGACGATGTTAGATATTGTGGCTTTGCCCGCTCCCTGGGGTCTGTTCTTTGGCCGCATGGGCAATTTTATTAACGGCGAACTTTGGGGCAAACCCACAGACGGCAGCTGGGGCGTCAGATTTAAAGAGCCTGTAGCTAACTCCAATGTGCTGGAATACGGCCCACCCCGCCACCCAACTCAGCTTTATGAGGCCGCTTTAGAAGGTCTGCTGCTGTTTGTGATTGTCTGGCTGGCCACTTACTATGGTCGCAAACTTAAGCCAGGCAGCGTTGGTGCCCTGTTTTTATTGGGCTATGGTATGGCGCGCTTCACCATTGAGTTTAACCGTCTGCCTGACGCGCATATCGGCTATATCTACGGCGGTTGGATGACGATGGGGCATATGTTGACTTTGCCCATGATTCTGGGTGGATTGCTAATGCTGGCCGTTGTCAATCGCAAAAGCGCTCCCAGCTTTGAAGAGTCCCTGCCTGCTGTCAGTGCTTCCAGCAATGAACCTCAGCCTGAGACCGCTTAGTTTTTTTAGCTTTTAATCTATTTTTAGCTCTAGCCTTTAAGCGGCAAAGCATTAATTTGCCGCATGAGTTGGCGCTGCTGAAGCAACAGTCCCAGCAGCAAACAGAGCATAAAGCTAACGCGTAAATCCAGCAATGTGATGTCAAACAAACACGACAACAGCATTGCTGTCCAACTCAGCCAACAAGCCTGACCTAAAGATGAGAGAGTCTTGGGCTTACTTAACAGCACCACCAGACAAATAAACACACACAGCGCTGCTGGCAGACCGCTTTCTACAGCCACTTGCAAATACCAGTTATGTAAATGCCCCGCTCCACCTGGTACAGGCGTCAGATAAGCTGGCAAAAGCGGTTCAAGCTGAAGCAAACCCGTACCTAGCCAGAAATGCTCTAAAAGCATCTCTAGGCCTCCTTGCCAAAGCATCAAGCGGCTAAGATGAGAACCTTGAGTAGCCCCTAGCTCTAAAAAGCGGTTTAAAATACTCTGTAAACTACCCGTTAAGCCCAGTCCACTCAGACCTAAAATCCCCAATAGCCATAAACCCTGGCGCCACGAAGCACTGAGTAGCCAAAAGCTTCCCCAAACGCCAATTAAAGCGGCCCCAAGCCAGGCTGCGCGCGAAAAACTCATTAGCAAAACCGCACTGACCCAAAGCAAAGCCAGTAAGACGGGCAGCTTGCGCAAACCTTTAATAACACCCAACAGCCAGAGCCAAAGGGGGATTGAGAGCATCAACAAAGCCCCCAATACATTCGGATGCATCGAAAAACCACGCGCCCGGTCTTCAGCCAGTAATAACAAATCTAATAAACAAAAACCACCATAAGCTTTAAAACACAGCAGCTGTGGGTGAGTCTGCCAGTGAAATAAATAGTTGATTCCCCCGACACAGGCCAATAAAAAACTGCCTAATAACAAACCGTTTACTAAGTCTCTGACTTGTAAACGCCCAGAAAGCAAAGCCCGATAAGTGCCCCAGATCAGTAATCCTGGCAAAAGATAACGCGACAGCCAGCCTGCTAATTGCCAAAGCGGGATCGCACAGCTTAATAACGTGAGTAAACTCAACAGGCAAAACAACCCTAAACCATGCTGGAGCTTCGGCCTAAAGTTTAAGGCTCGAGGCTGTTTATGTAGTCTAGACTGGAACGGCAAATCAAAAGGCAAATCATCAGCACTCTTAGTCGATTCAGAAATAGATTCAGAAGTCGAGTCAGGAGCAGATTCAGCTGTTTTAGAAAGTGGCTGAATCTGCCACCTAACTGGTGTTGATGTAAAAGCAGCGCGCACAGACAGTCTCTGACCACCACGCCAAGGAATCAGCCACCAGATCAGATACAGCAAACTACCCAATAAAGAGGACAAAGGCATCAGCGCCAGGGCTAAAACAATCAGCAGATGTCGCATGGATATTTATCCCAGCGATTATAGGTCCAAAGCCAGTTTTCAGGGTAACGCCTGATCTGTGACTCCAGCCAGGTGTAAATACACTGCATAATCTCAGCCTCAGACTGCTGCTGAACTTGCTCAAGGGGTAAAGCAGGAAAAAATTCAAGCACATGACGCGTACCACGCCAGCGAATCAACACAGGCAGAATTACGGCACCCGTACGTTTAGCCAGCACAGCTGGGCCTTCTGGCATCGAGACTTGATGGCCAAAAAAGCGCCCGTTCAGGCGGCGGCTTTCACCGTGTTGATCAATCACTAGCCCAACCGTTTCCGCCTGGCGTAAGGCGCTCAAAATCGGCCTTAGACCAGCTAAAGAGTCATTATTGACGGTTTTAACACCTGCATAATTTCTGAACTCGCGAAACAGCTTATCAAAGTCATCCAGCGCGGGTTTTTGCACCATCACGCTGACAGGGTATCCCTTAAGGCTAATGCTTGCTGGAATCAGTTCCCAGCAGCCAAAATGAGCAGAGACTAAAATAACC
>CAJYHH010000751.1 GCA_913773825.1 Candidatus Sericytochromatia bacterium
CCTGGATACCCGTACACCAGCTGAGGTGCTTGAAGAACTTGATTCAAGTGGCTATTATGATCCAAAACTCTGTGCATTGCTAAAGGACATGATTCGTGAAAGCAATCGTTAATTCTGCCCTGGCCGGTCTGGCGGCTGTCCTGCTTGTGAATCTGACGGGTACGGCTGTTGCTGCCGGTACCGAAGAGTACTCCCGGCTGGTAAACCAGCCTGAGTATCGCGCCCGTTATCAGAACCGAATTGAACAAGAAATTAAGCGCTGGCCCGGCAGCCGTCCTGAATCTGCTTTTTTTGAATCTGTGCGCATGGTGTTTAATCTTTCACCCCGGGATCGCCAGCTGCGCCCCGCCATGACACGCTTGCTGACAGCGCTGCGTCCCGCACCAGGCAAGCTTCAGGACGAAGAGCTTTATTATTATCTTTTGCTGAATCTGGAGCCTCGTAACGAAGCTTATCGCCAAAAACTGGCCGACTTGTTATACCGCAAACATGGCGGGCATTCAGCTGCTGAAGTCAAAAACGCCTATAAACTGCTTAACGACGCCTTTAATGTCTGGGACGAAGCCAAATATGATCAGGCGCTGCGCATGTTCAGGCAGTCCCGACTGCCGCGCTCTGCTGAGCTGACAGCACTGTTAGCAACCCATTTACGCGATCGCGGCCAGGTGGCAGAAGCCAAACAGCTGCTTGAGAATTTTCAGGGCGATAGAAGTTATCTCGGCTGGCTGGACGGCTTAGCGGCTCAGATTAAATCTTCAGAGGCAATTTTAGAATCAGCCCTGCCAGAAAGTGATCGCGTGCCAGCTTATCTGACGCTAGGACAGTTGGACCTGGCAGATGAAGCGATTAAACGTCTGCCAGACAGCCCGCTTAAACACTGGCATCGTGCCAAATGGCTGGAAAAACAGGGTCGTTATCATGACGCATCTGCCGAGTATCAGGCTTATTATCACCAGGCCTGGTCAGGTGAGCTGAAAGGTTTTGTACCGGTTGTATATAAAGCCCAGCTAGAAGACGTTAACTCACTTGAGCTGATTGCGCTTAAATTTAGAACCACTCCTGAGCTGATCCGTCAGGTTAATCAGGCCTGG
>CAJYHH010000752.1 GCA_913773825.1 Candidatus Sericytochromatia bacterium
TGAATCAGCCTAATTTTGTAAGATATCTCAAAATGAAGCTAAGACATCTTTAAAATCAGGCTGATTCAAAAAATAAATTAAAAAACAAACGTCCTACGCTGACTATTCAGACCCTTCCAGCTGAGGATCAGCTGGATAGACAATCGGTGACAGACTGAGTAATTCAGTCTGGACAAATAATTGTTCACCTTCTGCCGCCAATAATTGCCGGCGTAGCTGAATACTGGCGCGATAGGCCAGTAACACATCCTGGGCCGGAACTTTACCCGCTTTAAACGCTTTTTGTGCTGCTTGTTCAAGTTCAGCTGCTAAAGTGGTCTGACGCCGAATCCCGTCAATTAAGTGCTGATGCGCCGTCAGCTCCTGGGACAATTGCTGAAACTGGGCCCATAATTGTTTGGCTTCCCGCTCCCGCTCAGATTCCCAGGTCTGGCGGCGCAGCTGGGCTTCGGCAATGGCTGCCTGATGACTGCTGTTCATCGCCAGAGGCAGCTCTAATAACAAAACGGCCCCCCAGTCAAAAGGCGGATGATAACGTAAACCGCCACTGAGGTTTAGATCAGGTGTCGCCTGGGCTTGGGCCTGATAAAGCGTGGCGTCACGCTGGATTTGCTCGCTTTGCCAGCGCGCCAGCCGCGGGTGCTGACTCAGCTGTAAACGTAAGCTTTCCAGATCTGGTAAACCGGGTGGGGGAGCCAGAACCTGTAGGCGGGATTCACTCCCGCTCCAGAGCAGGGCCAGTTCACGACTCAGGCGCTGTTGCTCCAGCTCTAGCCGGGCCAGCTCAGAACGTGCGCCTTCGCGTTCCAACTCAGCCTGAATCTGAACCGTTGGCGCCAGCTTACCAGCATTGACACCTTTGGCAAGTAACTCAGCAATCTCTGTGCTGGTTCTGAGAATCTCAGTGGCCAGCCGATGCTGATTTTGCAATTGCCAGAGCCTGGCATAGGCGCTATAAACCATTGCGCCAAGTTCCTGGCGTTTAAGCCGGTATTCCCAATAAGCCAGTTGCTGATTGACTTTAGCCAGTTGACGAGAGCGTTCGAGGCGATCACTTAATGGCAAGGCCTGAGACAACTCCAGCGTAAACTGAGTAAAGCGATCGTCTGTAAACGCCGCACTCCCGGCAAAGTCTTCAGCTAAAAAGCTCAAAGCTGGATTGGGCCCTGTGCCTGCAAACTGGGCCCGAATCGCCAATAAAGCCTGCTCCTGACGCAGACTGACCAGGCCTGGATGTTCTCGCTCAACCCGATTCAGGGCGTCTTCCAGACTTAATGGGCCTGAATCGGTATTAGCTGGGCTTGTTTGACCTGTCGCTGAGCCTGGCTCAGCGGCCTGGACTGCGATGGGAATAAGCTGTAAACAGAGTGCCATCAGCACCAGGCTCAGGCCTTGTTTAGAGGTTTTAGTTAGCATGCGTGGCCTCCACTGAACTTGGGCTGGATTTGTGAAACAGGCTATACAGCACCGGCAACACAAACAGGGTCAGAAGGGTAGAAGACAAAATGCCCCCAATCACGACGGTTGCCAGCGGACGCTGGACCTCACTGCCGGTGCCAGTGGCAATCGCCATCGGCACAAAGCCCAATGACGCCACCAGAGCGGTCATTAATACCGGCCTTAAACGGGTCAAAGCACCCTCTGAAATTGCCGTCGCTAAACCGAGACCTTCGCTGCGCAGCTTGGTAATAAAACTAATCATCACCAAGCCGTTGAGAACGGCTACGCCAGATAAAGCAATAAAGCCCACGGCAGCTGTAATCGAAAGCGGAATTCCGCGCAGCCAGAGCAGCAGGACACCACCTGTCAGGGCTAAAGGCACCCCGCTAAAAACAACTAAGACATCGCGAATGCTTTTGAGCGTGGTATATAACAAAATCAGAATCAGCAGCAAAGCCACTGGAATCACAAGCTGTAAACGACGGCTGGCTGAAACCAGCTGCTGGAACTGGCCTCCCCATTCCAGCCAGTAACCGCTGGGCAGGCTGACCTGGCGCTCAACCGCCTGACGGGCGGCTGTGACAAAGCTCATCAGGTCACGTTCGCGCACATTGGCTGTCACCACCACGCGGCGTTTGCCGTTTTCACGGCTAATCTGATTGGGGCCTAAGCCGGTTTCGAGCTTAGCCAGGGTTGAAAGCGGCACGTACTGACCTTTGCGGCCCGGTAAAGGCACAGGTAATTCACTCAGCACAGCCTGATCGACTCGCTGTTTTTCGGGCAGGCGCAGCATCAGCTCAAAGCGCCGATCGCCTTCAAAAACATAGCCAGCCCCTTTACCGCCGGTTGAGATTTCTAAGACATCCTGAACATCTTCGACATCTAGGCCATAACGGCTTAAGGCCTGGCGATCCATATGCAGGCTCATAACCGGTAAGCCCGTCGCTTGCTCGACTTTAACGTCAGCCGCACCGGGGATTTGCTCCAGGACTTTGGCAATAGCTTCGCCTTGTTCTAATAATTGATCCAGATCATCGCCATAGACTTTGACGCCAATATCGCTGCGCACACCCGCAATTAACTCGTTAAAGCGCATTTCAATCGGCTGAGTAAATTCATAGTTATTGCCTAAGACTAATTTAGATTTAGCCTCAAGTTTGGCGACTAACTCAGTTTTAGATAAACCGGGGTTCGGCCATTCATGCCGTGGTTTAATCATCACAATGGTGTCGGCCACATTAGGCGGCATCGGGTCTGAAGCAATTTCGGCGGTACCGATTTTGCTAAAGACCGTTTTGACTTCTTCGACTTCACTCAACTTTTTTTCTAGCGCGTCCTGCATCTGAATGGCCTGAGTCAGGGAAGTTCCAGGGATTCTTAGCGCATGAAGCGCCACATCCCCTTCATCCAGGCTCGGAATAAATTCAGCCCCCATTTTGGTCGCTAATAAAGCACTTAACAGGGTCAGCACCACGGCCCCTGTCACCACCGGTAAGCGGTAAGCCAGGGCCAGTTTAAGCGCTGGCAAATAAAGCTTTTTGCTCCAGGCAATCAGCAGATGTTCTTTTTCAGACACCCGTCCGGTGACAATCAGCGCCACCGCAGCGGGGACCACGGTCATACTTAACAACATGGCTGCAGCTAAGGCCATGACCACCGTCAGCGCCATTGGGCGAAACATCTTGCCTTCAACACCTGTGAGCGTCAAAATCGGCAAATAGACGACCATAATAATCAGCTCACCAAACAACAGAGCCTGGCGGGCCTCTTTGGCGGCGTTAAACACCAGCTCGCGGCGTTCAGACGCCGTTAAAGCGCGGCCACGAGCATGCTGGGCTTCACTTAAGTGGCGCAGACAATTTTCTACAATTACCACTGAGCCGTCAACAATAATCCCAAAATCAAGCGCGCCTAAACTCATCAGATTGGCGCTGAGTTTACTCGCCACCATTCCGCTTAAGGTCAGGCACATTGCCAAAGGAATCACCATCGCAGTAATCAGCGCGGCTCTGAAGTTACCTAAAAAGATAAACAGAATCACAATCACCAGCAGAGCGCCTTCAAGCAGGTTTTTGCGGACGGTTTCAATAGTGGCATCTACTAAACCTGTACGGTCATAAACCGGTGTGGCTCTGACGCCAGCGGGCAAACTGCGATTGACTTCCTGCATGCGCTCTGACACTGAGTGAGCAACGGTGCGACTGTTTTCTCCAATGAGCATAAACACCGTCCCAAGCACCACTTCATGGCCATCCTTAGTGGCGGCCCCGGTGCGCAGTTCCGTGCCTTCGGCAATTTTAGCCAGATCGCCTAACTTTACTGAAGCGCCTTCTTGAGTGCTAACGCGAATGGCGGCAATCTCGGTTAAACTTGTGGCCTGGCCTGGTGCGCGGACTAAATACTGTTCCCCATTGCGCTCAATATAGCCTGCACCCACGGAGCGATTATTGCGCGCTAAAGCTGTAAGCAGATCCCGATAAGCCAGACCATGAGCCATTAACTTGCCGGAATCGGGCAAAATGTGAATCTGACGCAGCTCACCCCCAATGGTGTTAATGTCCGTCACGCCGGGCACCCGGCGTAATTGGGGTTTAATCACCCAATCCTGCAGCGTGCGTAAATCCATTGGCGTATAGGGTTTGCCTTCCGGAGTCAAAGCTCCCGGCTCAGCATCAACCGTCCACATAAAAATCTCGCCTAAACCGGTTGAGATAGGCCCTACTTCGGGCTCTAAACCAGGCGGCAGCTGACCCCGTGCCTGCTGCAGCCGTTCATTGACTAATTGTCGCGCAAAATAAATGTCGGTTTGATCTTTAAAGATTACGGTCACTTGTGAAAGTCCATAACGGGACAGTGAGCGGGTGGTTTCAAGCCCAGGCATCCCGGCCATTAAAGTTTCAACCGGATAAGTCACGCGCTGTTCTGTTTCAAGCGGTGAATAGCCCGGTGCTTCTGTATTAATCTGGACCTGCACATTGGTAATATCCGGTACCGCATCAATCGGCAAGACCTGATAACTAGCTGCACCTAAAATCAAGATCACCAACGAGGCCGCCAGCATCACCCAACGAAAGCGCAGAGCAAAATTTAAAAGCGCTTCAAACATTTTTGCGCCCCCCTTTGCCCTGCAAATCCTGCTTTAGTACATGCAATAACCAAAATGAGCTGCTAAAATAATCCTCTTGTTCCTCCCCATCATCCCATTTAGTGATCATGACTGGCCCCGCTTTTGCCGAGTTCGGCTTTGAGCACATAGCTATTGCCAGCGGCATAGGCCTGACCGGGATTTAAGCCTGAGAGCACTTCAATCCACTGATCATCAGCTTCACCTAAGGTCAGGGGGCGGACTTCAAATTGATCACCATAGCGAGCAAAGACCACGTTCCAGTCGCGAAAGGTCTGTAAGGCTGATTTGGCAACAGCTACCGGTACGCGTCTGGCATCAGTCACCACTTCAACCGTGACAAACATGCCTGGCCGCCAAAAGCCGTCACGATTGTCGATATGGGCATGGGCTTCCGCCCGGCGGGTTTCAGGATCTACTACCGGGCTATTGTGTGAAATAACGCCGCTGGCTGTGCGTTGGTTGTTCTGAGAGATTACCCGCACTTTTTGGCCTAAGCGCACCCGCGAAAGCTGAGCGTCCGGGACAAGCATTTCGGCCCAGACAATTGATAAATCAGCAATCACAAACACTTCGCTGTCAGCCTGAACGGATTCGCCGATTGCCAGATGTTTTTCTGTTACCACGCCACTAATTGGGGAGCGTAAAGTATAAGTGGCGCCATCACCTTGTTCGGGATTAACCTGCAGCACCGCGAGCTTCTGATTAAGGGCCTGTTGTTCTGCTTGAACGCCTTTTAGATCCTGACGTTGCAGCGTGACGGCGCTTTCGCGGGTTAAGACAGCGGCTTCTACAGCGCCGCGATAACGTGATAAGGCGTTATCATAATCAGTCTGCGAAAACTCATAGTCCTGCTGGCTGCTGACTTTGTCTTGTACCAGCTGCTGTTCACGCTGGTAATTTTTGCGGGCCTGACGTAAATCCGCAAAGGCGGTCAGCAGCTCAGCTTTCAGCTCGCCTAAGGGGGCAGCGAGCAATTTGCGCTGGATGACTTCTGGATCATGGCCTGTGTTTAATTGATTCAGTAAGGCGCGAAGATTCTGCCATTGGCTTTCTTCACGGTTGAGCAAAAAACGTGAGCGAGCCATTTTTTGTGCCATCAGCTGGCGTTCCAGACGAAGGTCTGAGAGTTCACGGCTATGAAAAACCGCTAAAACCTCGCCTTTTGTAACTTTTTCGCCAACATGTTTAAACACATCCACTGCTCTGCCAGAAATGGGCGGCACGACATGTACATATTTGTCCTGGTCGAGGGCAATCTGGCCTGGGAAAGACAGTTTACGGCCTAAAGATTGAGGCCCAGCTTTTAAAATCTGGATGCCTGAACGCTGAATCAGTTCGTTATTGACTTCAAGTCGGCCTTCTTCCTGAGTAAAGTGCCACTTATAAGTCTGTTGCTGGTATTGACCTTCAAACACCACTTCAAAAGAATGGGGTTCGTAGATGGTTTGTTGGCCGCGCAGATAGTTTTTTTCGGGTTTAAAACTGATCTGGTCCGTTTTGCCCAGCCGAATCACTTTGGCCTTTAGGCTCAGAGATTCTGGGGATAAAGTTTTACCCTTAAGCTGCGGATAGATCCGAAACTCAGGGGGGATCCCGTCTTCGACAATCTGCACTTCCAGACTGAGATCGCGATCATTAAGCAGTCTGCCGCCGTGGGGGCCACGAGCTGCTTCTTCATTGTGTTCTGACTCTTCATGATCACCTTCTTTGTGATCACCGGTTTCGTTATGGGAATGTTCCTGAGAGGTTGCGGGTTCGTGAGTCAGGATTAAAAAGCCTGCCAATAACCCAACAAACACAATCATCAGGGAAATCAGGATGTTTTTTTTCAGCATAAAGCCTGTTCCTTAGATTTGAATAAAGCCATGCCTTTACAGGCCAAAGGCAGGCTTTAAATCAGCAGAACAGTACTTGTTAAGGCCAAACTGAATTGTTCAGGTGGCGGCTGAGGAGGTGGAGTATGGCTGTGCCGGGACAATTCTGCCAGCGGCATTTCGTCCAGAACCGGTGTACCCAGTGTGCTTAGCACAGGTAAGAGCATCGCCAGCTGGTGATCAAGCGCGTCTAAAGCAGATTGATTTTGCTGGCTGGTATAGTCATCTGCATGACTAATCTCTAAATGAATGTCGTGACAGCCGCCTTCGTGTTCACAGTGCTGATGACCGTGATCAGTCTGTTCAGGGGTTTCGATTGCAATATCCCCATTGGCGCGCAGGCAAAAAATCAGTTCAGAGCTGTTGTGATGAGCGACTAAGACATGAGTCAAAATGCTCAGCACCAGCACTAAACCAAATAATAAACGGGGAACACGCTTGGGCAACATGTTCTTATGCTACCACGCGTTAGTTGCACTGACCAAAGGACTTAGATGATTTACAACAACTGATTCACAACTCAATAAACGGCTTGGTGGTCAAAAAAGTTGTTTTTCTTGTTTTGACTAATCGACTAAGCTGGGTAAAAGGCCTTCAGCCTTCAAGCTATTGACCAGAGGAAGCAAAACATGAATGTATCGGCTAATCCTTTAGCTGCTCAACAAGCAGCCCCTAAACAGACGCTCTCGCAGACAATATCTGTTCAGACATCAAATAAACTTTCAGCTGCAACCGGTTTAATTCAGCCCAATCCTAAGCTGGGTGAAGATGTGGTCCAGATTCGTAAAGGGGTATTGCCCACCCTAAAAGGGGCTGGAGCAGGACTGTTAGCCGGTGGGGTTTTAGCCGGAATAGGCGCTTATGTACCCAATGCTGTGATTGGCCATGTAACCGGCAATATTGATGAATATGCTTCTTTGGGTCTGTTAATGGGTGGCAGTCTGGGCGCGATTGCGGGTGCTGCAACGGGGGCTGTTGTGGCAAATGTAACCAACGACAGTAAAAAAGCCGCTATCTATGGCGCCGCTATTGGCGGTGGGGTCGGTTTAGTTTTAGGTCTGGCTGGCAAAGATATTCGCTCTGCTTTGACCTGGAGCGCGATGGGCGCTGGAGCTGGATTAGGTGGGGCTTGGGCTGGTGCCCAGGTAGCAAAAGTTAAATAAACGCGGATAAGCGCAAATAAACGAAGCTGAGTAATTAAACGATGAATGTTAATAACCAAGTCCAAATCCCTCAAACGCTGACTTGTGTCCCTAAACAAGCTTCCCCGACCCTTGCCGATACCCTTAAGCAGTCAGCGAAGCCTGATTCAAAACAGGCTATTCAATCAGATGGGGTAACTCTGGGCAAAGTTGCCAAAACAGGTACAGGTACTGCTATAGCGGGTACAACCTTTTTTAGCGCTGTCGGTGGCTTTCTCTTGTTGGGAGCGCCTTTGGGTTTATCCCGAAGTGAAGACATTGCCAGAATGGCTTCTGCCTTTGGCGTCGCGGGTGGGACATTTGCCGGTGTGGGAGCTTTAACCGGCGGTGTTGTGGCGGCTGTAGCTGCTAAAACACCTAAGCAGGCAATCTCTTCAGGTGCCTTAAGTGGCGCCGTTGCGGGTGGTGCTTTGGGCGGCCTGCTGCTCAGATCACCTCAGATGGCGATTACTGGAGCTGTTTTAGGTGGCGTTGGGGGCGCTTTAAGTGGGGTCTTTGTTGGGGCTGCCAAACAGCCCTAATTTGCGCATTACTCACATATTGAAAAGGCCCGAAAGCTTTTAATTAAAGCTTCGGGCCTATTGTTCTGATTTAAAACAGTTGATTTAATTTGTCAGTCAGGCCTGCTGAGGCTCTAAGCCATCTAATCCGTCCCGATCTGGTTTTCGCCCTGGTTTGCGTTCTGCTTCAGAGGCAACCGTTGCAGGAGTCTGGATGGTTTTAAGGCTTGGTGCAGACTCAGTCTGAACTGTTTCTGTCTGACCACCGCTCTGTGATTTAGGGCCCTTGTTAAAAAAGCGGTCCATATACACATACAGCACGGGCGTGATGTAAAGCGTCAGCAGCTGTGAAACAATCAGGCCACCTAAGACGGCCAGACCCAGGGTCTGACGGGGGCCTTCTACAACTGCAATTGGCACCATGCCCATTAGCGCGGCAAAAGTGGTCATCATAATCGGTCTAAATCGCACTAAACAGGCTTCGTGAATGGCCTCTTGTGGAGATTTATTGTGATGACGCTGAGCTTCTAAAGCAAAGTCAATCATCATAATCGCGTTTTTCTTGACGATCCCAATTAAGAGAATCAGGCCTAAGAAGCCATAGACATTGAGCTCGCGGTTAAACAGCAACAAAGCGCCTAAAGCCCCTAAACCGGCTGGTGGTAAACCAGACAGAATGGTGATGGGGTGAATAAAGCTCTCATAGAGAATCCCCAGCACCAGATAAATCACTAAGACCGCTAAGAGCAGCAGCCAGCCTAAGCCCTGCAAAGAATCCTGAAAGACCTGAGCGGTGCCCTGGAACTGATAACGGACGCTGGCAGGCAGTGTGCGAGCGGCTTCTGCTTCAATTTTGCCAACCACATCACCCAATGCCACATTGGGCGGCAGGTTAAAGGTAAGATTGGTGGAAGGAAAGGGCCCGAGATGGTTGACACTCAGTGGGCCCACCGTCCGTTCAACCTTGGCTACCGTGCTGATCGGAACAAGCTCATTATTGCGAGAGCGTACAAAAATCTGGTTAAGCGCGTTCATATCGCTGGCAAAACTGGGTTGTAGCTCAAAGATTACCTGATAATCATTGGTTGGTGCAAAAATTGTTGAGATCTGGCGGGTGCCAAACACGCCGTTTAACGCACTATCAACCTGCTGCTGGGTCAGGCCCAGTGCAGAGGCCTTATCGCGATCAATCGTTAAAATTAGCTGTGGATTTTTAATCTGGACATCGCTGTTGATATCCAGCAGGCCCGGAATATCTTTGAGTTTTTCTTCTAGATCCGCTGTGCCTTGATACAGCGCATCGGTGTCAGGACTTAACAGCGTTAGCTGATAAGCGGCTTTACCTGGACGGCCACCGCCTAAGCGAATACTTTGCGGAATCTGCAAAAAGGCCTGAAGCCCTGGTATCTTAGACAGCTTCGGTCTGAGTTCTGTCACAACTTCTTCGACATGTTTACGTTCATCAAAGGGCTTGAGAATAATAAACATGCGGCCAGAGTTACTGCCATCCACGCTTGACATCACTGAGGCTACATTGGGGTTGTCTCTGACAATTTTAGAGGTTTTTTCGGCAAACGCCATCATGTCTTCATGGGGAGTACCTTGGGCGGCTTCAAAAACACCCGTGATCTGACCGATGTCATCAGTGGGCATAAAGCCTTTGGGGGTCAGGGTAAATAGCCAGACCGTCAGACCTGTCAGGCCAAAGAAAGCGACTACAACTAACGGCTTATGGCGCATGCTGGCGCCGAGCGTGACTTCGTAAGCTTTGGCCATCCAGTTAAAGCCTTTTTCAGACCAGGCAATCACAAAGTTAGGGCTGCCGTGCTGGATTTTAAGGTAGCGGCTGCAGAGCATCGGGGTTAGAGTTAGCGAAACAAAGCCCGAGACTAAAATCGCTGCGGCCATGGTCATGGCAAACTCGTTAAACAGACGGCCTAATAGACCGCCCATAAACAGAATGGGAATAAAGACCGCAATTAGTGAAATGGTCATGGATAAAACCGTAAAGCCGATTTCTTCCGTCCCTTTAAACGCTGCGCTGATACGGTCCTGGCCCAACTCAACGTGACGCATAATGTTTTCAAGCACCACAATGGCGTCATCAATAACAAAGCCCACGGATAGGGTTAAGGCCATTAGCGAGAGATTGTTTAAGCTATATCCCAGCAGATACATAATCGCAAAGGTGCCCACAATCGCCATTGGCAGGGCCAGTGAGGCAATCCAGGTGGCTGAAAAATTGCCTAAAAACAGATAGATCACTAAAATGACCAGGCCAATGGTCAGCAGCAGGGTAAACTGCACGTCATCGACTGAATGGCGGATTGAAACAGAGCGGTCAAACATCAGGCGCAGCGTAATACTTTGCGGTAAGTCAGCCTGAATCTGGGGCAGCATCTCTTTAATTTCATCGATCATTTTGATCGTGTTGGTGCCGGGCTGTTTTTGAATCGCCAGCGTAATCGCGCGTTCACCGTTATACCAGCTGGCCTGGCGGGTGTTTTCAACGCTATCTACAACCGTGGCTAATTCACTGAGATAAACCGGCCCATCTTCACGATGGGCTACAATCAATTTCATATAGGCAGCGGCGTCTTCAAGCTGGCCATTGGATTTGAGGGTATAAGATTTTTCGTCAGCGTAAACCGTACCCAAAGGTAAATTCGAGTTACCCTGCTGGATGGCCTGGGCCACTTCGTCTACACCGAGATTTAAAGCCGCCATGCGGGTTGGATTGAGCTGAATTCGCACGGCATACTTTTGGCTGCCAAAAATATTGACCTGGGCAACACCGTTGACCATCGAAAGGCGCTGGCCAATCATTTTGTCAGCGTATTCATTGACCTGATAAAGCGGCAGGGTTTTAGACGAAACGGTTAAAAACAATACCGGTGCATCCCCTGGATTGACTTTACGCAGCGTCGGTGGGGTCGGCATGTCTGGCGGTAAGCGGCGCAAAGCGGTTGAAATCGCTGCCTGAACGTCCTGGGCCGCAGCGTCGATGCTGCGGTTTAAGTCAAATTGAAGACTGATTTGGACTGAGCCTGCAGTTGAGGTTGAGCTCATGGTATCGAGACCTGCAATGCTCGAAAACTCAGATTCAAGGGGCGTCGCGACAGAGGCGGCCATCGTGCCAGGGTTAGCACCCGGCAAATTGGCGCTGACAGTAATGGTTGGGAATTCTACGTTAGGTAAGTCGCTGACGGGCAACTGCCGATAACCGACGATGCCAAATAATAAAATCCCAACCATAATCAGGGTGGTGGCGATGGGTCTGACAATAAACAGTTTGACTGGGCTCATGGTTTAGCGCCTGCAATTTTAACCGGCGTATCGTTAGCCAAAGCCAGTTGGCCAGTGACAACCACTTCTTGATTCACTTTTAGGCCTTGAGAAATGACGGCAATCCCTGAGCCCATGCGCTCAACAGTGACATTCTGGACTTTGGCTTTGTCGTTTTGCACGATATAGACAAAGTCTTCACCCGTTGGGGCTTTTTGAATCGCTTCTGCGGGGACACTCAGGGCATCTTTGTCGATGCCGATCCGGGCCAGCAGGCTTAAAAACTGACCAGGCCAGAGAGTCTGACGCAGATTGCCAAAGCGGGCTTTAAGCGTAACGGTGCCATTGTTTTTATTGACCATATTGTCGATAAACACCAGTTGGCCGGTTTCAGCTGGTTTGTCTTTTACGCTGACTGATACGCCGGAGCGCTGCATCGCTTTTTGGAAAGCCGGAAGCTCTTTTTCGGGTACTGTAAAGTTAACTAAAATCGGGCTGAGCTGTTTAATATTGACCAAGGCACTTGAATTGGCCTGGACTGTGTTGCCCGCATTAATCAGCAAGGGGCCGGTTTTTCCGGTAATCGGGGCATAGATTTTAGTAAAGCCAAGTTGAATCCGTGCTGCTTCGCGAGTGGCTTCTTCAGCGCCAACAGATGTAATTGCAGTTTGTAAGGCGGCTTGTTCGGCCTGAATCTGGGCTCGAACGTTGGCCAGCGCGGCCTGATCAGCAGCCAGGGCGGCTTCCGCTGCGCTGACGTTCGTCTGAGCCCGATCGTATTCTTCGCGGGCGGCCAGACTTTTATCCAGTAAGGCTTTGGTGCGGCTGGCTTCTTGTTTAGCAAAAGTCAGCTGGGCTTTGTCGCGGCGAATATTGGCTTCGGCCATGGCTGTTTGAGTTGAAGCAGAGGCTAAATTGGCGCGCGCTTCTTTAATGCTGGCTTTGCTGCGCGAAAGCAGCGCTTCAGTCTGGCTGAGTTCAGCGTTTTGCAGGCGGGAATCAATTTCAAATAACAGTTGACCTTTGGTGACGTTTTGGCCTTGGGTAAAATAAACCCGTTTGAGTAATCCGCTGATCTGAGGGGTCACTGAGACGCTTTCAGAAGCTTCAACGTTGCCAATTGCTTCAACCGTAATGGGCAAATCAGAGCGTTTGACTTGGGCCGTTGTAACCTGGACAGCCCGCTTGGCGCCTCCGGCTGCTCCACCGGCTTTACCGCCGCCTGCTGAAAGCCCTGCGTCCTCGCCATGCCCGCCACCCTGGCGCGAGAAATACCAATAGCCACCGCCTGCTACTGCCAGCAGCAAGACAAACATAAGCGCCCGTTTGCCAGGACTTTTTTTAGCTGTCGTTGTTTCAGAGGGCTGGGGCTCAGTCTGGCTGACTGAGTGCGCTGGCTGAAAATCAATTCGCTCGGAGGATTCCGGTAATTCAGGTAAGGATTTTAATTCACTCATACAGGGCTCTGTTCACTGATTTCTTTTGATTGTTCAGGTATCTGCTCAGGTATCTGCACAGTTATTTGATCAAGGTCATTGAACTCGTTCATCTCATTCATCTCGCTCAAGTCATTTAATTCACTTAGCTGGTCACTGATCTCAGGGTGAGCATGGGTTACAATCCGGGCCAGTAGTGCCAAGCCTTTTTCCAGCTCTTGAAGTTCAGTCTGGCTAAAGTCATCCATTTGGGAGACTAAGTTTGCTTTGAGATAATCTTTGGCAGAGGTATAGGCTAATAGGCCCGCTGGGGTCATTTTCAGCATGACTTCACGACGGGATTTGGGATTGACATGCCGGACTAAAAGGCCAGAGCTGACTAAGGCTTCAACTCTGGCAGAGGCTGTGGCTTTATTGATACCCAGATCATCCGCTAGATTCTGAAGCGACAGTCCAGGAAAACGTTTGACCCGTCCCATAACGCGGATTTCGTGCAGGCTCAAAGTACCCTCTGGGGCTTGCCGAAGCAGGCCACGTAAATAATGACGTAACCAGGGCAAAAGGGTCTGAAGACGCGTGGCGCAGGTGATTTGCAAATCGAGTTGGGTCATGGCTGCCTGAAGATTAGCATGTAAAACAGTTTGGGTGCAAAACCTTTTATCACTAAAACAGTTAAGTTATCGATATTTTTGCTTTTTAGATTTTGTTCCAAAGTGAAAATATTTAAGCAGGTAGAATAATACTCCTGCAAAACCGCAGGTTTTACTGGTTTTAACAGAGACAAGATTTCTGGTCTGCAGTCCGATAACAACAAGGTCGCATGCTAAAATGAGGTACCTATGCTCGATCCTGCCAAACTCAGTTCTTCTACTCGCCAACTGCTCCAACGTGAAGGTTTAAAAGCCGGTTTACGTGCGGATCAGCCTTTGGGCGCAGCTGAACTTAAAACCCTACTTAAAAGCGTTGATCAAAACGCAGATGGCCAGCTCTCTCAAGCTGAAGCCAAAGCCTTTAAAATTTCAGCCCAGGATCGCAGTTTAATTAATCAAGAGCTTAAAACCGCTCAGGGCAGTAGCCAAGCCTCAATCGATCTGGGCTTTGATTCAGATTTAGCGCCTGCCAGCTTTAAATCTCGTTTTAATGCGTCGCTTCAGGACGCGATTCGCGAACCAGCCCCTGAACCTAAAAAAGATCCCTTTGCGCCCCGATTGCCCAAAATGCTGTTTACCGCTCCGCCCAAACCCGCCCCTGCGCCCTCAAAATGGGGCAATGAGATTTTGTCATTTGAAACCCGCCCCGAAATTAAAAAGAATGAAAACCCCGCCAGCGATGCTCCGGCTCAGACGCTTGAAAAGCTGACTTTACACGGTCAGGGCAATTTTGGCGGTTT
>CAJYHH010000753.1 GCA_913773825.1 Candidatus Sericytochromatia bacterium
CAAATCTCGTCCTCGTCTGGCCTTTGTATTTTCGGGCATGGGATCTCAAGAAGTGGGGATGGGCCGTCAATTATTGAGGCTTAACCCCTTTTGCGAAAAACTAACTGAACTGGACCCGCTGTTTAGCCGACACTTTAAGCAGCCTGTTTTTAGCCTGTTAGAGCAGGAGCAAAGTGACCCGGCCATTGTTCAGGCCTTATTATTTGCTCTGCAGCTGGCTTTATTTGCACAATGGCAGGCCTGGGGGATTGAGCCGGACGTGGTCTTAGGCTCATCGATGGGTGAAATTGGGGCTGCCGTTGCCGCCGGGATCCTGGATCAGGCCACAGGCTTTGATTTATTGATCAAGCGCATTGAGCTGATTAAAACTCGCCTTGGCACGGGTCGCTTGGCAGTTGTTGGTTTGCCTGCTGCTGATATTGAGCAGCAATTAGACTCAGAGCCCGTCTGGATTGCCGCAGACAATGGCCCTGAACTCTGCGTGGTGGCAGGTGAAAGTGCAGCCTTAGATAAGCTAATGGCCCAATGGCAAGAGCAAGGTTTATTTGTGCGCCCGGTGCGCGGTGCAACCGCTCCTTCTCATACGCCCATGATGGCCCCCCTTGGCGCCAGTCTGATTTCGGCTTTAGCAGGACTCAAACCCCAACCCGCTAAGATTCCGTTTTGGTCAACGGTTGAAGCCCAAGAGCTAGAAGGCCCAGCGCTTGGAGCAGATTATTGGTGGCAAAATCTACGCCGCCCGGTTAAACTCTACCCCACCTTACAGACTCTGACCCAAAGCCATACAGACTGGGTGATTCTGGAACTCAGCCCCCACCCGGTGCTGATGGGGGGGCTGACCGGCGAATTTAAAGACAGCGCAGGTCAATTGCGCAATTTAAGTGTGCTGAGCAGTTTGCGCCGTGAAGATCGGGACCCCAGCGGCATGCTGCAGAGCCTGGCTGAACTCTGGCATTTAGGCTTTGGCCTGACCTGGCAGCATTTTTATAGCCTTAGTCAACCTGTCAGCCTGCCGGGTTATGCTTTTGAACCTGAGCGTCACTGGCTGAAACCCAGTCAGTTAAGTGAATCATCTGCTGCACCCGCTTATTCAGCCCGTCCTTTACCCAGTCAAAACCTCCGTCAAACAAACCCGCTCAGCAGCCTAAATCGCGAATCTTTATTAAGTCTGGACTCTCAAGCCCAGCAGCAAACCCTGGCTTTACAGCTTCAGCACATTGTGGCCAACGCTTTAAGGCTTAAACCAGCCGAACTCCCACTTGAACAGCCGCTTAAAAATCTTGGAATTGGCTCGTTAGTGGGCATGGAGCTTTATCAGCGCCTAAAAAAAGAACTAGGTGTTACCTTAGCTTTATCCGATGTCTTAAAAGGCCCAAGCCTCAATCAACTTAGCGCATTGATTTTAACTGCTCTAACCCCCCAGACAAAAACTGAATCCAGCCTGCAGCGACCGCTTCAGCCACCTTTATCGTTTACGCAACAGCGCTTTTGGTTTTATACCCAGCTAGCCCCAGAGAGCCTGGCTTATCATATTCCAGGCGTGATCTCAATCAAGGGCCAGCTGGATGCTGAGCAACTTAAACAAGCTTTGTCAGAGCTGATCAAACGTCATGAGATTTTGCGGACGATCTATCCCCTGGATCAGCACGGCCAGCCCTGGCAGCACATCCTTGCTGTAGATGACCCCAAAGCCCAGCTACAGTTTAGGCAAAAATGGGGTTTAGCAACAGAATCAGAGCTGGTACAACTGGCCACTGAGCCTTTTCAGCTTGAGCAGCTTCCGCCCTTTCGGGTGATTTTACATTCTGCCCCCCAAAAACACCAGCATCAGCTTTTAATTGATTTACACCATCTGCTTGCAGACGGCTATTCGTTTAAGCTGATGTTCCATGAACTCAGCCAGCTTTATCAAGGCCAGCGCTTAGAGACGGCAGTCGCTCAATATGCGGATTTTGCGCTCTGGCAGCGTGAACAGGCCAACTCAGGCGCCCTTAAAGCAGATCTCGACTATTGGCTCCAGGAACTTAAGGGTGCCCCGGCTTTATTGCCGCTGATGACAGATTATCCCCGCTCAACTGAAGCGGCTAGCGCGGGCCGTCGCTTACGTTTTGAACTCTCAGCTGAGC
>CAJYHH010000754.1 GCA_913773825.1 Candidatus Sericytochromatia bacterium
TCTTCGCCAGTGTGATAATGATGCAGGGTATTGTGTTCAAAATCCCAGGCTTCAGAGACCAGCCAGTCTGGATAATCAATCCAGCGGCGCCAGCCTTTGGCAAAGGTTTTACTATGCCAGCGCGCGGGCACATTGGGCACGCGGTCAAAGCCACGATGGCTGATATGGTGTTTGAACATGGACCAACGGGCCACATTGCCCTGGCTGATTAAATAAGCCGAAATCGGATTGGGCAGCATCCAGGCCGTAGCATAGCCTAAAAGCGTGTGGGCTTTACCCCAGCGCTCCATTTTGGCCAGATGGCGCAGGTCTTCTTCGCCGAGTTTTGCCACCAGGCTGGCGTGTAAAGCGTCAAGCTCGGCGGCAAAGCCGGCATAGTCGATATCAAATGTTTTCATCAAGTATCTGTCTTTAGGGCCAGGCTCTGTACTCACACGTCAGAGCTATGACCCAAAGCCCTTCTTTAAACGTATTGGCTGACCATATCTTCAAGTCGGCGCTTCGGCACCGTGCCGGCAAGCTGGTCAGCAACCTGGCCGTCTTTAAACAGCAGCAGAGTTGGCATGCCGCTGATGTAATAGTTAGTGGCAACCATCTGATGGTCGTCAGTATTAATTTTGACCACTTTGAGCCGTTCGCCATAAGACTGGGCAAGTTCTTCAACCATCGGTTCAATCAAACGGCAGGGTCCACACCAAGGTGCCCAAAAGTCGACTAAGACGGGCACAGATGAGTTGAGCACTTCGGATTCAAAGGTCTGATCGCTGATTTCTTGAATGGCCATAATAAGACAGAGACTCCCGTAAAGCTTACTAAAACAGGTTTTGAGGCTGTTTAATGGCGTATTATAATCGACCGGATCGGGTGGGTCAAGCACCCTCTAAAAACGGGGATTCAGCTACAAAATTATAACATGTGAGCCCAACTCAGCAGTCCCCAAAACAGCAATTCCCCCAGTTCTGGGGGAAGCTTATGTTCTTAAAAGCCAAAGCCTAAAAAGTGTTTTAGTCCCAACCTTCGCGCGGGTTAAAGACAAAATCAGGAGCAGCGGGCTTGAGCTCATACAAAAGCTCCAACGCCTCATGGGTATAGCGATAGAGTTGAGCCTCAGTCTTAGTTTGGCAGTTGATCAAAGCAGCGGCACCCGCTTCGCTGCCAAACAGAACAGGGCAACCTGTACGGGCCATTTCATAAACTTTTTGGCCTTCAGGGCTATAACGCGTCAAACCTTGACCGTTTAACACCAGTAACTGGTTGTTCTCAAGCCATTTGCCCTGACCACTAAAGCTAAATTTCTGTGGCCCGGCAAAATCATAAACTGTGCCCTGGCCACTGGTTTCAAGCAGCACATAAGCTTTATCTGCTGAGGGCACCGCTTTTTGAATTCCGTTAAGATCAAGGGCTGCAGGAATTTTTTCAGGGCTGCCGTTATTGAGGTTGATAAGGTAATGATCCATAAGCGGCGGAATCATCGAAGTCGCAATCCGGTAATCGCCTGAATCAGAACTCTGTTTGGCCATCGTGGCGACAGCTGTCTGTGCATTAAGCACCTGCAGACCCTGAACCGCATAATAAACGCCCCGCGGCAGATTTAGCTTTTTAACATCACCATTAGCCGCCAGACTCACTAAGCGATATTGAGAACCAGCCCCTTCACGCTCAGTAAAATAAATCTGGTTTCCATAAGCTTGTAAATGGCTAATGCCTTCACCGCGATAAAGGACCTGACGCTCACCGCTACTGACGTTCAGGGCTGTGAGCTCACTGGTATAAGGCTCAATCCAGACCACGCGCTGGGCATCCAGCCAGGCAAACTGAGAAACCCCGCTGATATAATCCCCAGCCAACAGCTCATGAGCTTCTTTGTCCGGCTGTTTAACCCATAACCCGCCACTTAAGCTGCGACGAGCCGACTGTGAACCGTAATCACGCAAATCAACTTCTTGCTGGCGCTGAAAGCTGTAAAGCAGGCTACCGTCAGGGCCTATGGCAGCACGAGTAAAAATCAGGCTTTCACGGCGGGCGGTCACATCAGCGTCTGTTTTGCTCATGATGGCAGGGGGTGGCGGTAAAGCTGGAGTCAGGCCACAAGCTGAAGCGAAACAAGCCAACTGGGTGAACAAAGTGAGTTTAAGAAGAATATTGCGATTCATATCATTCATTACCGAATTTTTAAATAATGGGCTGGGAAAGCGATAAAAACCAGCCTAACATATATTTACAAAAAAGTAAATTATTGTCTGGGTTACAATAAAAACATCTGTTTTTTGATTCACGCCTGCAGTCCACCACGGAGTCACCCATGCGCTTATTTGCTCAAGAGAATTGTCGTTATGCCCGTTTTTTGCTATTTTTCAGTCTCAGTCTGACAGGCCTGCAGTTACCAGCTGTCGCTTTACCCGAGCTTGATACCCTTTGGGATTATGATCGGCCCGCGCTAAGCGAAAGTCGCTTTCGCAAACTGCTGGAAGAAACCCAGGAAGCTGCAGACGATGATTATCATCTGCAGCTTCAAACCCAGCTGGCGCGAGCTTTAGGCCTGCAGCGCAAACTGAGCGCAGCCCATATGCTGCTTGACGATGTCTCTTATCATCTGCCGCCAGAACCCTGTATTGCCCGACTGCGGTATCTGCTTGAGCGTGGGAGACTTTTTAACACCAGTCATGAGCAAGAGCGTGCTATCCCCCTGTTTGAATCAGCCTTAAAACTCTCGCTGCAAATGAAAGCCGATTTTTATGCGGTTGACGCTGCCCATATGCTCGCCATTGCCTCACCGCTTAATAAACAACTGGGCTGGAACCAGCAGGCCATGCTGATTGCCGAATCCAGCCACGATGAGCGGGCTCAAAAATGGCTGGGCTCACTTTATAACAATATGGGCTGGACTTATCATGACCAGGAGAATTACCAGCAAGCGCTTGAGATGTTTGAAAAAGCCCTGGCCTGGCATACCGAGCATAAAACAGGCAATGGTGAATTAATTGCCGAATGGTCCGTAGCGCGGGCTTTGCGCTCACTAGGTAAAATCGAAGAAGCGCTTAAACGCCAGCAGGCCCTTTACCAGACCCGCAGCACGCTGAACCTGGAAGAAGACGGCTATGTCTCAGAAGAAATTGCTGAATGTTTGTTGAGCCTCGGTCGTGCAGAAGAAGCTGCTCCTCATTTTGCCAAAGCCTGGCAACTCTTAAGCCAGGATCGTTGGCTACTCAGAAAAGAAACAGAACGCCTGCAGCGCTTAAAGCAGCTCGGCGGCCAAAACTAGCTCATAACAAAAACCAGGGGCCCTAGATATCCTATACGGCCCCTGGTTGTGAATTGTAATTAGCTATTTACCCGGTTTAAATTCCAGCACATAGTCCTGAGCCTGATGCTGAATCAACTCACCTTTTTCGTTGGTGCCATAGAGCTTGACCAGGGGCTGTTTCCCGCCGACAATCTCCATCACCACCACACCAGCTAGAGCAGGAGTAGGCTTGTAAGATTTCCAGACATGATAGTCAAGCACCGTGCTCTGTAGGGCAGGTTTGGCTTCGATCCCAAACGGATTTTCAAGCAATGAGCTATAACCGTTATCATCAGCATGTTGCAACAGCTGGGCGGCATTTTTAGGCAGCTTGCCCTGATGCTGAGCGCTATAGTAAGTCAACATGCTGTGAAGATTGCTCATATTGACTTCTACGGCTTTAACCTTCGCAACAGTTTCACTGGCTTTGATATCCGCAGTAAGTTTGGCAAAATCCACTTTATTGAGATCTGCATTGACGATCAGATGCCCCCGGCTCTCATCTGTACTGACACTGCCATCACCAGCGATAAATTTAAACTGAGACAGCAGCTGGCGCCAGGCTTTAAACTCAGCTTCGCCATGTAAAAAATGATCCGCCAGACGGTACCAGCGTGTCAGGTCTGCATAAAACAGATTCTGCTCATCTTTGCCGTTCATCTGGGAGCGTGCCGCTTTAAAGTCAGGGTCATCCAATAAATTAGTACGGGTTTTAAGTGAGTGATCAACAACAGCGCGCAGACTATCACGACTTGTACCGATTAAAAATACATTGTCGATGACAGCCACAGCAGGCTCGATTCCGCCAAGTTCTTCGCGCAGAGCAGCTGAAACTTCAGGATTTCCTTCAAAACGATAAAGTGGAATGTCCCGATAGCTTTCAATAGGCTCACGGCTTAGTCTCAGCGGCTTAGCTGATGGGTCTGAACCTTCAATCAATTTAAGCTTTTGCTGCAGATTAGCTAAAAAGCTTTTACTGTCTTTAACACCCATCATCATGACAATATGCGGCATTTTGTCATAAGACGGAAAACGCTCAAGATAAAACGCACTAACGGCAATTCTGCCGTCACTGGCAGCCACCAGATCCTGTTTAAAATCCAGACCCGTCATAGATTTAAACTCTTTGAGGCCTTCTTTCATGGCTTCTTCCAGCTCTTTGGCATCCCCTTCGCGATGTTCACCAGAAATCACCGGGTTATCTAAAGTCAGATGAAAGGTTCCGGTTGCGCCAGTAAACAAAGGTTTTT
The DNA here is from genome assembly GCA_913773825.1 of Candidatus Sericytochromatia bacterium. Classification (GTDB taxonomy): domain Bacteria; phylum Cyanobacteriota; class Sericytochromatia; order UBA7694; family UBA7694; genus CAJYHH01. Next base: position 4,534 of record CAJYHH010000754.1, read on the forward strand.
CAGGCGTCATGGCTAAAAGTGATTCAAGCGAGACACCCGGTTTAGCTGTCAGTCTGGCCAGAAAAGCCTGCTGGCTGCCGGTCAGGCCATTTTTTTTAAAGCCCATGACGTTTTTAATCGCCAGGCCCTGCTCATTTAAGCTCATGCCAAAGCCAACGCTGCTGCCAAAACCCAAGGCTTGAGACGACACACCTGAAAGACCAATTTCAGATAAAAGACCGTCACGCGCTTGATCCAAAAACTTGATTCCTTCAAGGTCGATCCAGGCCATAATCGGCTCTTTGCCCAGATTGTCATAAACGGGTTTAAAGCGCGGATTTGCCATCAGCCCCGTACTGTTGGGTTCCAGATCCAGAGCTTGTCTTAAATGCCCGAGATGGTTTGAAAACAGCAGGGTCTTGCCGTGATAGGCCATCACAACCTGCTCACCAGATTCATTTTCAGTAAAGGCAATCTCAGTATTTTTGTAGGTCTCAATCCGCCCAGCGCTGTCATCACCATCAGCCTGCTTCTTTTTGATCATCTTGATCACACTGTCAGGAAACAGAGTATTTTTAAGCTCCAGGCTCACAACAAAATAGCTGCTGTCCTGCTTGTCTGGATTTTGATAAGCCGCAAGTACAGCGTGACTGCCGACTGACTGCAGCAGTTCCATGGGCTCAAGGCCCAGTTCAGTTTTAATGTTTTCGCTAATTTCCTGAAACTCACTGCCGGCAAACCATTCCCGCAGCTCAGGATGTTTAAGTAAAAAAGACCAGGTTTCAGGCCGGACATCGACTGTCAGCGCGCCGATTGAGTCAGCGGGCAGGCTTTTAACAACCGTGTCCAGATCGGCGTATACAGGCGCTTGTAAGGCTGTAATCAGGCTGACCGCGGCCAGGGCTTTAAGACTATGGCGACGAAGAGAACGAACAGAGGGCATGGGCATAGGTGACCTGCTTTATTGCAAATGGATGTTTCATTATAGCTGGAAGCTGCAAAAGAGACTCAGCGCCCCTGACTGCTGTTCAATGATCAGATTAAAGCCATAAAAAATCAGGCTGGTCGTCACTTAGGGTTAAGTGACAACCAGCCTGGGCGGGATAAAAAATATCCCGTTTTAAACTCTAAAAGGGTTTAAGGATTTTTTTTGCGTTTGGGTTTTTCAAAAGACTTAAAGTCGGGGACAGATCCAGACTTAGGGCCTTTTTTAAAGTCTTTCTTAAAGTCTCGGCTAGAGTCTTTTTTAAAATCTTTTTTAAACGGCTTACCGCCGCCTTTGCTAAATCTCGATGGCATTCTGGCGTCTTCTCTCAGACGCGAGATTTTTAGCATCTGGCCGCCAATGCGGGTTTTAGACAGGGCTTTAACCAGATGGGCTTCCATCGACTCAGGCAAATCAACGGTGCTGAAGTCTTCATAGAGTTCAATTCGGCCAATCCAGGAGCTATCCAGACCTGCTTCGTTGGCAATTGCGCCAACCAGCTGGCTCGGACGCAGATTGTTACGACGGCCAACTTCTACTCTAAACGGCACTAAGCCATCATCAGAGCGCTTGCCTTTGCTGGGCCGGTTGTTGCGCATCGGTGCAGGTTCGGGCAGGAGTTCTTCTTCTTCAGGCAGCAGCAGCGGGCTTTCACCTTGAGCCATAATCGCCAGAGCAGAAGCCACTTCCAGCATCGGGGTACCGGTTTCCTGAGAATATTCAGCCAGCAGCTCACGATAAAAACTGGGGTCGTTTTTGCTCAGGACTTGCCCAATGCGCAGCTTAAAGCGAGCCACACGCTGTTCGTTGATCTGAGTGGCGGTCGGTAGATCCATCGGCTCAATCCGTTTGTTAGCCGCTCTTTCAATCGCGCCCAGCAAACGGCGCTCACGCGGCGTCACAAACAAAATCGCTTCACCACTGCGGCCAGCACGGCCGGTACGGCCAATGCGGTGAATGTAGCTTTCGGTGTCATAGGGGATATCTAAGTTAATAACGTGGCTGACGCGCTCAATGTCTAAGCCGCGAGCCGCAACGTCAGTGGCAACCAGAATGTCCAAGCGGCCCTGGCGCAGCTGATCAACCGTGCGTTCACGCAGGTTCTGAGCCATATCGCCATTTAGTGCCGCAGAAGCATGACCCCGAGCTGAAAGCTGGTCAGCTACTTCTTGGGTTGCTGTTTTGGTGCGGACAAAGACCAGCACACCGTCAGTGGTTTCAGTTTCAAGCAGACGGGTCAAAGCTTCAAGCTTGTCATAGCCACGTACCAGCCAATAACGTTGGCGAATCGTGTCAGCCGTATTGGTTTTGACTTTGATCGTAATCTGGGCAGGATTATTCAGATATTTCTGAGCCAGACGGCGAATTTCAGACGGCATGGTTGCAGAGAACAGTGCCGTCTGGCGCTCTTCGGGTGTTTCTTCAAGGATTTTTTCGACGTCGTCGATAAAGCCCATCCGCAGCATTTCATCAGCTTCGTCGAGCACAACCGTATCCAGTTCGCTCAGATCCAGGCTGCCGCGCTCAAGATGGTCAATCAGACGACCCGGTGTGGCAACCACAACGTGAACACCACGCTTAAGGGCACGCAGCTGGGTTTCATAACCCTGGCCACCGTATACGGCCAGAACCTGAAAACCTTTCATTTTGGTTGCATAGCGCTGAAAAGCTTCTGCAACCTGAATCGCCAGTTCACGAGTGGGAGCAAGCACCAGGGCCTGGGGGCTACGGCGCTCAAGGTTGATACGATTGAGAATCGGCAGCGCAAACGCAGCGGTTTTACCGGTGCCGGTCTGGGCCTGACCTAAGAGGTCACGATTTTCTAAAAGCAGGGGGATAGTTTCTGCCTGAATCGGCGTGGGGCTTTCATAGCCCAGACCCAGCAGAGACTCTAACAGGGCCGGACGCAGTCCGAGATTCCAAAATTGAAGCGTATCGGAATCCGTATTTTCAGTATCAGAGGGAATTGAAGAAAGATCAGGGGGCAAAATCGGTGTCATGGTTTTCCTAACATACATAAATCATGCGTACTTCATGTGAACATTCAGTACGTGTAAAGGGAGTAGCGCTTGGGAAGCCAGAGCGAAAGCTCTAAAAGCGTCAAGCTGAATCAGATAGTCAATCTGTTCAAACAGCTCTTGCTCAGCGCCATGAAAACCATACAGACACAAACTTTACGAGGGTTTACGAGGTTTTACTTAGGCGCATTCAGTCACGGGACCGGCGGTAAAAGCGTCTCAGAGTCTTTACTATAACATAGCCTAAGTGGCTGGGGCTATGGACTATAAGCGATAGGCCATGGGTTATGAACAAGTTGTTTTATTCTTGTCACATTCAGGTTTTGTTACAACGCTGAACAAGCTCTGAATCAAGGATTGGCCTGAATCAGCGTTTAGACCTGAACAGTTACGCGAATCTGCGGGTCTCGGAGATGTCAAAAGGTTGTGCTAATATGCCCCTGAAGACACTTCCCTGAGCCTCTTCGCAGCGAGTATGTCATGTCTATGGAATATGCTGAATTAAGCCTGCGTTTACCCAAAAAGCTCTCCTCACAAGGAGAGCTTTTATGGCGTCGCTTTTGTGAGAGCGGCGGCTCAGGAACCGAGCATTTTTTAACCTGGCTGCATCAGCAAGGTCATCTCAGCAGCCAGGAATTTCAAGATCTGATCACTAGCGAAGAAATTGAAATTATCGAGTTTGATCAGACTGAAACTTTTTTGCAAACTCGTGGCTTTCACTTTCCAAGCACTGACGATTCATCTGAATCAGCAACCGACGAAATAAAACCTACGGCTCCACTTCGCGCACATTACGAAATGCTGGGCGAACTTGGCAAAGGGGCCATGGGTCTGGTTCATCTCGCCAAAGACCGCGACTTACAGCGCAAAGTCGCTTATAAACAGCTGCTGACCCAAAGCAATCGCGGCGCCTTAGCGCGCTTCCTGCGCGAAGCCCAGATTACGGCCCAGCTTGACCATCCCCATATTGTGCCGATTTATGGCATGGAGGTTCAAGCTGATGGCTCACTTGCATACTCAATGAAGCTGGTGCAGGGCAAAACCTTTAAAGAGTTAATTAACGAAACCCGTGAGTTTTATGACAAGGGCCAGACACCTGATGTTTTACACAGTCAGGCCCGGCTGTTAGAAGACTTTCTTAAAGCCTGTGATGCTGTGGCTTATGCTCATAGCAAAGGGGTGATTCATCGCGATTTAAAACCCGCCAATATTATGGTCGGCCGCTATAACGAAGTGTATGTGATGGACTGGGGTATTGCCCGCGTGATGCAGCGCCGCGACGACATGCCCGAAGGCTGGGTGGAATTAGGTGATCCCGATGGCGAAGACAACACGCTTGAAGAACGCACTCGCGCTGGCCAGATTTTAGGTACTCCACGCTATATGTCGCCGCAGCAAGCCGCAGGCAAAAACGACGAACTCGACGGGCGCAGTGATTTATTTGCAATGGGTTTAATTCTCTATGAGCTGTTAACGCTTAAACCCGCTTTTACAGCACCAAACCCAATTGAGTTGCTCAAAAAAGTCTTAAAAGCCGAAAAAGAGCCCTGGGCTGCTTATCATGCTTCACGCAAAATCCCAATTGAGCTGCAGGCGATTGTCGACAGAGCCACAGGTCAAAAAGCACATAATCGCTATAACAGCGTGGCTGAACTTGCAGAAGAAATCCGCCGCTATCTGCGCGGCGAAGCGGTTTTAGTCAGGCCTGACAATACCTGGCGTAGATTAGCCCGCTGGGTGGGCCGCCATCGCGAAATCTCTTTACTGGTTTTACTGGGCGTGTTGTTTCTCAGCGGCGGCGCGGTAATCTGGAGCCTGGTTCAGCAGCAGCAGGCGATGGTCGAAGCCCGTGAACGCGAAACCCGCCTGGTTCAGCTTTATACGCATGTCTCTCAGCATGGGCAAACGCTTAACGGTTATTTTCAGGACATGGAATCTTTAGTTCATGGTTTAGCAGCCACCGCCACTCAGGCCCTGACCGAAGGGATTCCTAGCCAAGATCCGCTTTATATCAATAATCCTTTAGCCAAAGCACCGCAAAAACTGTTTAATGCCCCTGACCTGATTCCTTCGCCTTATTACACGGGCGAAATCAGCCCAACCTGGCCCATATATGTCATTGCTCAGAATGTGGATCAAAGGGCAATTGAAACCAAACTTCGTCGGCTTTCTCCCCTGCGCCACCCGCTCAAACAAGTTCTGATGGACAGCTATACCGGCGGCAAAGCCCCCGTCCCAAAGGCCCAGTGGGACAAACTGCTCGCCAATCAGGGCGTGCCGGTACTCTGGTCTTACATTGGCCTCAAAGAAGGGGTTTTGTTTTTTTACCCCGGTCATGATGAGCCAACGATTGATTATGACGTTCGCATTCGGCCCTATTATTTGCAGTCACGCGATAAATACGAAAAAGTCTGGGGACTGCCTTATGATGACCCCGTCGGAGGCATGTTAATTGCCTGTACGCAGGGTATTTTTGACCAGCAGCAACAGTTTCTCGGCATGGTCGGGATCGATATTCGCCTGAACTATTTGCGTGAGCACTATCTCAATCAGCTGCCGAACGAGCCTGCTGTAGGTGAAACGTTTTTGCTTAACGCTAAAGGTGAAATCCTGCTGCGCAGTCATGCTTCAAAGGTCAATAAACGTCTGGACCTTCACGAAACGGCTCAAACGCCACCCTATCCGATTACAGGCGTCGTTAAAGCCATTCAGGCCAAGACGCCAGGCGGCACGATTCAGCTGTCAGATACCGATCCCGGCGATAATCGCCTGGTGGTTTATACCCGCTTGAACACCTTGGGCTGGTACTATGTAGTCGAAACTGAACAAAATCAAATTTTTGCCAAGTCCAGCTTGCCGACTCAGCCGAAAGCCCAATAATAGCCATGAGTGTTCCCGATAAAGAGTCCGGTTCTCAAGACGAACTGGAACTCACCAGTTTTGAACAAACTGCGTCTTTTTTACAGGCCCGTGGCGTGTATCTGGGTGCTGAGAGTGCTGAACATCTTGATCCCGACGCTGACCACAACCCCCTAGCTGGGCGTTCTCAGTACGAAATGCTGGGCGAACTCGGCAAAGGGGCCATGGGTCTGGTTCATCTCGCCAAAGACCGCGACTTACAGCGCAAAGTCGCTTATAAACAGCTGCTGACCCAAAGCAATCGCGGCGCCTTAGC
>CAJYHH010000755.1 GCA_913773825.1 Candidatus Sericytochromatia bacterium
GGCGTTCCAGCCGTGATTTTACGTGAAGTAACCGAGCGCCCTGAAACCCTAGAAGCTGGCACCAGCTTATTAGCCGGAAGAAGTTTTGAGCGGATTCAGACCGGCGTTAAATTAGTCACCGCTGAAACAAGCAAACGGCAGATCCCAGCAGGCTCACTTGTCAGCCAGGTCGTCGCCAGAATTGTATTAGGACATCACCGGGTACTTTCATGAAGCGAAAAATTATTCTCACAGGTGCATCAGGCGGCTTAGGTTCGGCCCTGATGGCTAAACTGAGCCAGCATCATGATGTGCTGGGCCTCTGCCATGCCAATCCGGCCCCAGGACTTAAAGAGCTCGATCTGCGTGAGCCAGCAGCGATTCAGAAACTCGCCAAAGAATTTCAGCCTGAGATTATTCTGCATACAGTCGGCTTAACGGATGTTGATCGCTGCGATCGGGATTTAGAAGCGGCTTTAGATATTAATACCCGCAGCACTTTACATGCCCGGCTGGCAGCAGAAGCCGTTGGCGCTCGTATCATTCATATTTCAACCAATGACGTCTTTAGCGGTGAGCAAGGCCTTTACCGCGAGCAAGACATTCCCTTGCCGGTTAATTTTTATTCACAGACTAAATACATGGCTGAGCAGATGCTTTATGGTTATCAAAAAAGCCTGATTTTGCGTTTTACGATTTTGTCCTGGTATGCCTCGGGCAAAACCACTTTTGCGGCCTGGCTGGTCAAGTCCTTACGGGCAGGCAAACCTGTGAGTCTGTATGGCGATCAGTATAATTCACCGCTCTATGTTGAGACCCTCGCAGAATGGATTGAAGCCTTGTTTGATGCCAACGGCCTTTATCATCTGGGCTCAGAGCGCTGGAGCCGCTGGCAGACGGGCATGGCCATTGCCCAGGCTTTTAATCTTGATACCAGCTTGATTCAAAAGACTTCTGCTGTGTTAGCCCACACACCGGCTCCCCGCCCGCTGGATGTTTCGCTGGACTGTTCAAAGTTAAAAGCAGACTGGGGACTAACAACCACCGCGCTGGCTGAAGTCAAACGCCTGGCAGATGCAATTCCCGATCACTTATAAACCGCTTGCAAGAGGCCCTGAAGGTGCCGCCTGAAAGCATTGTGTAGTAAAATCCCTTAGTCAACGCGTCGCAGTCACGCATAGCGAAGATTTGCACCCTTGGCAGGAGTGATTATCCTTGATAAAAGAAGCGCGCTTTCGCCATCAAGCCAACAAGGAGGCCCGGTCAGGATGTTAAGTCAACAGCAGCGAGAGCAGCTGCAGGCAGATGGCTTTCTGGTACTGAAGAGCTTTTATGACCAAAAAACAGAAATTCAGCCGATTCAGGCAGCTATTCACGCTCTGATTCTGGAATTACTTGAATATCATCACTTACCCGTCAGCCAGCGGGAATTTAGTCCTGAGCACTTTGATGCAGATTTTATGACCCTGGTGCGTCATGATCGAATCCTTGGCTCCCAGCTCTATGATGCTGTCAAACAAGTTCCGGCTTTTTTGCGCCTGTTAAGCTCTGAAAAACAAGAACAGCTGGCCTCAAGCATTTTTGAATCAAATCTGGTCGGCATTGCCCATGGCGGCTACGGCATTCGGATTGATATTCCCGGTGAAGATCATTTTAGAGCCCC
>CAJYHH010000756.1 GCA_913773825.1 Candidatus Sericytochromatia bacterium
GCTGAGCTGTTTGGTTTTAATCAGTTCGCTCAGGTCAACTCCTGCGTTTTCAATCGCTCGGATACCGTTTTGATAAGCTCGGATTTTAAAAGGGTTGGCGTCTCCGAGTTCGAGCAAAACCACAAACTCTTCCAGACGCTCAAGAATTTCGGTTGATTGCATAAAACGTTTCCTTTTTAGATGGATTTAATCGGTTTAAATAGGCTGATTGGAATATATCAGAGCCGGTGTCAGAGGGAGCCTGACTCAGTCGGTTTTTTCGCCGCGTTTTTGGGCGTGGCGATAAGCGGGTTTATCCCATTTGCCGCCCAGCCTGCGATCCCGTTCTTGCAAAAGCTGAGCCGTAATGCTGACGGCAATTTCGGCTGGTTCGTTATTTCCCAGCGGTAGGCCAATTGGGCAGACAACCGTTTGCTGCTGTTCTTTGTTAAATCCCATTTTAGCCAGATCTCGGCGAATCACCCCGGCTTTAGACGGACTGCCAATCACCCCCACAAAGGGAAAGGCCTCGGGCTCCTGGGCTTTGATTTTAAGCACCTGCTCCAGAATTGGGACATCGTGAGCATGGCCCATCGTCATCGAGACAATAAACGTATCTCGCGGCAGGCTTGCAACGCTTGCAGCAGGAATCGGGGCATGTTGAATCGTTAGATTGGGGGCGGGTGAGAGTTTTTCAAGCCAGTCAGGGCGAGAATCAATACACCAAAGCTGGCAGCGCAGGCTGCTCAGGAGCGGCACCAGCGACTGGGCCACATGACCGGCACCATAGACCGCAATTCGCCAGGTTTTTTGTAAATAGACCTCAAAATACATTCTGACGATGCCACCACAAGTCATACCGATATCAGTCTGGAGATTCCATTCCTGATATCGGGTAATTGAGCCCGTCTGCTCTTTTAGCAGACTCTGGGCTTCGGTAATACAGCGAGTTTCAATTTTTCCCCCACCGACTGTTCCCCAGTTGAGTCCCTGGGGTGTAACCAGCATTCGAGCACCCGGAATTTGAGGCGCGGAGCCAATCGCATCAATCAGGGTAACGGCTACAAAAGGCGTTTCGGCCTCAAGTAACTCGAGTACGTGTTTATGAAAGTCGCGTTCGTCAGACATAGCAGCATTATAGAGGGTGGTGGGTGATGAGTTAAGTGCTTGTAGCAGAGCCTGAAAGGCGATTCGATTAGCCGTTGCAGCTTGCTGCTTACGGAAGCCCGAGCTGGTGACGGCTTTGCCGTCTTACAGATTGGGACAACATGGCTAGCGTACGCAAAGTGTGTACAAGGCACTTGCCTGGATTGTTTGCGACGCAGGAGCAATTACAACCCAGGACAGCATTGCTATGCAGAACCGTAGGTTCTGTAGCGTGGGTTCTGTAGCGTGGGTGGTGAG
>CAJYHH010000757.1 GCA_913773825.1 Candidatus Sericytochromatia bacterium
GTTGAGTCTACTCCTGCTGAAGCTGCTCCCGCTGGCGAAGTAGCGCCTGAAGCTGCTCCCGCTGTCTAAACTTTAAGTGCTCAGGATCTGAGCGACAATTGCGCTCAGATCCTAAATCTTAAACACACGCCAATAACTCGCGGGTCTCTGCAACAACTCGATCCTGAAAATCTTTGTCATGCACCCGATCAGAGCCACGCATCGGCTGGCCCCTTTCATCAATCTAAATATCCGTCTGATTCGAGCTATTAGTTAAGACGCGTGTAATCATTTTAGACGCTCGCTCGTGCTTAAAAACTTTAAAAAGGGCATCAGCAGCGGCACTAAAACAGGCACCAGGGTTTTAGCCAAAACTTGCGCCAGCGGGCCTTCTTCACGCAAAAGACCGGTTGCGGGAATCACACCGGGTTTAATGGCAATTAAAGCCTTTGGTGCAACGAGCCCTGTAAAGCCATCACCCGAATGGCAACAGCCAAAATCGCACGGGGTTTATCTTCACTTCAAGGTCTGGCGATCTGACGGCTCCTGCTTAAGTCATCTCTTAAGCTTCATAAACAGAAGTGTTTTCCAAATAAACGCCAAAAAGCAGGTCAGTGCCGAATAAAGCCGTTACAATACCTTCTATCTTGCTGTCTACACTAACGGCTATTTTCACAGATCTCTGAGGCCATCAGCCCCATGCCAAAGGCAATCAACACAATAACTGGACAAGCGCCAAACAGACGATCGATCAAGCTCTTAGGCTGCTTATCTGTGCTGATCGGGTTATGTGCTTTAAGTCAACCCGTATCAGCTGTTGAATGTTTAAAAACCCCTCATGAGCTCAACAAAAGTATGGGCTATTACGAAGACACAAACAGCTCAGAGACGATTAGCAGCATCAGACAGCGCCCATTTAAACCGGCAGAGGGCTTACTTAATTTTAGATTACAGCCCGGGCCGCTTTGGGTCCGTTTTAGCTTGAGTCTCAAAGCCAATCAAAGCTGTTTTTTAAACGTCGGCAACGCCACTCTGGAATGGGTCGAACTGTTTGGCCAGGACACCCAAGGTCACTGGACCCTGCTTAAAACAGCCGGTGCTAAACAAGTCCAAACGGCTGATACGCTCAGAACCAATGCCCATGTTTTTGAAATCCAACGTCAGCCGTCCAGCCCCTCAAACACGTCTACTCAGTCTGCAGAACAAGTCTATTATCTGCGTGTCCGCACGCCCACGGTCATGATGCTCCCGCTGACGCTGGCAGATGCAACGGGCCATGCTCAGCTCTTAATCGACAAACATTTACAAGAAGCCACTTATTTTGGCATCTTTATGGCCCTGCTGCTGTATAACCTGTTTTTGTTTTATTCACTTCGGGATCGGGCCTATTTGTTTTATTCGCTGTATCTGGCGTTTGTGACCCTCTATCTCTTGTTTTATCTCAATGGCTATTATCTGTTTTTACCCGAAGGTTTACGTGCCCTCACCCATCGTTTTGCCTTTACCCTGGCAGGCATCAGCGTGATCTGGGGCATTCTGTTTTGCCATACCTTTTTAAAGGCCTCAGAGTTTGCCCCCCGTTTTTCACGTCTGGCCTGGGGACTGTTTGGCTTAATTGGATTAGCGACTTGTTTTGATCTGCTCAGTTGGCGCACTCAGGGCGCCCAAACGATTCAGGTCTTAGGCCTATTGGGCCCGATTTATATGTTGATTCTGGGCATCTTGGTTTATCGACGGGGTTATCAGGCGGCGAGATTTTATTTACTGGCCTGGGGCCAGTACATTCTGGCAATGGAAGTCTATGTCTGGATGCTTAATTCGCCTTTGCCAGCGTATAACACGCTGCGCAGCGTCTTGCCCATGTCATCAGCGCTTGAAATGCTCTTGCTGTCTTTTGCTCTGGCTCATCGGGTCCAGATTCTGCAAAAAGAAAAACAAGCCTTACAGCTTAAACATATGAACTTAATCAAGGAACAAAAAACAGCGCTTGAAACCCAGGTTAAACTGCGCACGAATGAGCTGGAAACGGCTCTAACAAAAGTCCAACAGCTTAACCAGATTAAAGACCAGCTCTTTTCAGTTTTAGCCCATGATTTACGAACCCCCTTTATTGCCTTAAAAGGGGCGCTGATGCTGTCTGACCGCCAGACCCTTTCACCTGAAATAGCCGTTGAAATGATCAATAGCGCCAAAGCTTCGATTAATAGCGTGTATGCGCTGCTTGAAAATCTGCTGGCCTGGGCTCGGAGCCAGATGCAGGGTGAAGACGCCGTGATGCCTGAACGGCTTGAACTTTTGTCGCAAGTGCTAGAGCTCAATGACGTCTTTGGCCTCTTAGCCAAACAAAAAGAAATTGAGCTGCGAGTGGAGATTCCAGCTGATTTACACGTGATCGCAGATCCCAACCATCTGCAATTAATTTTGCGTAATCTCATCAGCAACGCGCTAAAATTTACGCCGCGCGGCGGAATGATTATCCTACGTGCCAGACATCAGCAGACAGAGATTCAAATTGAAATTGAAGATACCGGCATTGGCATGAGTCCCGAGCAAGTAGCTCAGTTGTTTAAACCCAATCTGGCTTCTCAACCTGGAACTGAACAGGAAAGTGGCAGCGGTCTGGGGCTTTATCTGGTCCAATCTTATGTAGAAGCCAATCAGGGTCAGCTGACGGTGAGCAGTATCAAAGATTCAGGCACCCTGTTTAAACTTAATCTGCCTAAGGCTTAACTATCCAGGCTGATACAGCTGACACCTACGTCACACAAGACCTCAGTGAGAGAGAACAACTGCGCTGTTTATCAGCTCATGTTCCTGGATTAGATAAGTTTAATCGCTACAATCCCCATCTAAAACAAGTCTCGCTTAAGCTCAAGGCCTTTGGTGATGATCTACAAGCGCTACAAACAGCCGTTTGGGCTGGCAATAAAAAGTCAGTCCACTGACAGGCCTGTAACATGAGCGCCCAGTGATCATCCAGATTTCAGCGGCAGACGTGAATATCGCCATTATCAAACCACTAAGCAAAATGAGACAAACTAGACACACTATCTAAACTAGACAGGCAATAGTAAATAAATTGACCCAGCAAAAAAGACACACCCTGTTTATAGGATTAAAGCAATTTTATTGGTTCAGCTAGTAGTTTTAAGCGGACTTTAAGTGTTTAAAATTGATCTCACCAGCAGGGCGGATATCAGCTTTGAGAATCCGCTGCATGAGTTGAAGCGTGCGCTGATTTTCTGAGGCATCCTGAGAGGCCACACAATCTTGTGGAATCAGCAGCTCGTAATCTCGCATATAGGCGTCATTTGCAGTAAATAAGACGCAGCTGTCGCCAGCAATGCCGGTTAAAACCAGCAGTTTGGCCTGTAAATAGTTGAGCAAAATCTCAAGACTGGTCGAAAAAAAGCCTGAGTGTTTGGGCTTCAGCACAAAATAATCATCCGCTTCGGGCTGAAGCTGATGGGTAATCTTACAGCCTAAGGCGTCTTTGGCTAAACAATGATTGAGCACTTTTTTAAAATCAGATTGCCAATGGCCAAAGTTGTCATTGACATAGATGACAGGCACACCAGCCTGACGGGCCTGCTGCTTAAGCTTTAGAATAGGCTCAACCATCAGACGGGTCTGTTCTAAAAGTTTGTCACCACCCAGATAGTCATAGTCATTAATCAAGTCGATTAACAATAACACCACATGACTCTGATCGGGGGCATTGCCATGTAAATCAGAACTTTTTGTTGGCATCTGGTTCTCCCAGGCATTTGATTAAATTTTAGACAATCAGGATAAAATCATTTGTCTGTTTTGTCTAAAGTCGGATCTGACGTTTTTAAAAACGCCAGACTAAGCGACAAAAGAGGATTTTATTCGCTAACGCAGGCCCTTATCAGGCCTGATTATCAATTTAACATTAATATCTTGGGCGTGTTCTAGATAATATCCAGCGAGAAAATTTAACATATCTCTACACGTTCTTTGAAAGGATAGATATTTCAAACTTTGATTGTCCTTGGGCGAAAAGGGTATGGCGACATGAACACTTAAGGATTAGCCCTAAAGCGTCTTAGTGTGCCTAAAAATGGCCAGGCCGTATGTCGTTTTAACAAGTAACTTAGACAAAATCTTTTACTGACAAAGTCTGAGATCCTAAAAACCCCTTATCAAACCCAAAAGTAAGTTCAAATGACCATACAATCAGCAACTTGGAGGAACACAAATGAAAGCCATTGTTTACCACAAACCTAAAGATATGCGATTTGAAACCGTTGAGGATCCAAAGATTGAAAAACCAGATGACGTGATTTTAAAAGTCACAAGCACAGCGATTTGTGGATCTGACCTGCATATTTATAACGGCCTGTTACCTCAGCCCAAACCGATGGTCATGGGCCATGAGTTTATGGGAATTGTCGAAGAACTTGGATCTGAAGTTAAAGACTTAAAAAAAGGTGATCGCGTCGTGGTGCCGTTTCCGCTTGCTTGTGGCCATTGTTATTTTTGCAGCCACGCCATGCCGACCAGTTGTGAAAGCAGCAATGACAACTATGGGCCTGAAGGCGGTTTATTAACCGACAAAGGCGGGGCTCTTTTTGGTTATACAGATCTGTATGGGGGCTATTCAGGTGGACAGGCTGAATATGTTCGCGTGCCCTATGCTAATTTTGGCCCCCGGCGCGTGCCAGATGGGCTCAGCGACGATCAGGTTTTGTTTTTGACGGATATTTTTCCGACCGGTTGGAGTGCCATTGATTGGGCCCAGCTCAAAGGAGGCGAAACCGTAGCGGTTTTTGGCTGTGGGCCCGTGGGTATTATGGCCCAGAAGGCGGCCTGGCTCCAGGGAGCCGGACGGGTCATCGGCATTGACGTGGAGCGTTATCGCCTGGCAAAAGCAGCTACAGTCGCCAATTCAGAAACCCTCTTAACCGAAGACCTTAAAGAAACAGTTGACATTTTGCGGCAAAAAACCGGTGGCCGGGGTCCGGATGTCTGCGTAGATGCCGTTGGCATGGAAGCGCAGCGCAGCCTGATCGAAAAAGCCAACGCGGCCCTGCATGTTGAACGGGGTACCATGAAAGTCCTGGAAGCCTGTTTTAGCGCTGTCCGACGCAACGGCACCGTGACGGTTGTAGGCGTCTACGGAACCCCTTTTCATGCATTCCCGCTGCATCAGATCTTTGATAAAGGGATCAAAGTCCAGATGGGCCAGGCCCCGGTTCATAACTACATCGATCATCTGATTGAACTGGTGGCCAGCAGCAAAGTGGTGCTGAACGATATCATCAGCCATCCACTGCCTTTGTCCCAGGCCCCTTATGCTTATGAGATTTTTAATGAAAAGAAAGATGATTGCCTTAAAGTGGTGCTAAAACCGGGGACCTGATCAGCAGATTTATTTGACTTGATTCAGGTCTATCCAGATCCAACACTCAGCTGCAACTGGCTCTGTTCTTTGTCTTAGGGCCACTTGCAGTTGAGTGCTTTATTCCAGCTATTTTTTTGCCGATTGTTTGAGACACCTGTAAGAAAGCCTTCACCCAGACCGTGGCTTTTGGGCTAAACTGCAAAACAGATTTCTGCTGTTGAGGTGATCCATGCTTCCCGATACTTTTGCCGATGACTTGCTCAAGGTTTTACCCCGGCTTTTAAGCCAGCCTGGTGCTCTGCCGGATGATTGGCAAACGGATGCCACTACCTACGACCTCAATCGCTTTTATGAGCCAGAAGAATTTACCCGTCGCTTGGTTGCTGTGATTCAGCAGATTATTGCTGAAGACATTCAGAGCCCTGAAACCCTTAATAGCCTGCTGAGCAGCTGTGGGCACCCTTATGACTACGCCCGCCTCGGTCAGCCTTTATCAACCGTTTATGAACTTTATCTTCAGGCACGGACAGGCCTGCAGGCCTTTAGTTTTGCCTCAGCCAACAAGCCCTATTTGTCCGTGATTGAAGCTCGCTTAGAGCCGCTTAAGCCCGTCAAACTCTACGCTGAAGGCCAGCTTGATTTAAGTGCAGCCAAACGCCAGGCGTTAGAGCAGCAACAGGTTACAATTTATGAAAACTGGCTGGGGCCCATCCCTGATTCTGATGCGCTGACGGTTTATCATTCAGCTCAAGTTTTTTCTCCCGCATTATTAAGCCAGTCAGCTGATGCACTGAGCTTTCAGGTTCCCCAAGGTGGCGTGCTGCTGATTCATAAGCCTGCCAAAATTGACGCAAAAGGCATTCAGTTAATACGCAAACGGACTGTATCCGCTCTGCTGGCCCCCGACGCCAAAGCTGAGCTGATGCGCTTAGTTCATCTGTCCGTTGAACCCACATCTGTGGACCTGACAGAAAACTGCGACAAATGGCTTAAACAGATTTTCCCAGCAATTACAAACAGCCTCTATTTTTGCACCGGCTTAGCTGCAGAAGCGGCTGTCTTTAGCGCCACAGCCCAAATTTTGGATGACAAGCTGCCTTTAAATCTCTTTTATGCTCAAAACGGCTACGGCGGCACAGGTCAGCTGATTACCGAGCTTTTACCCCGTGAAGGCCATGTAATTCCCAGACCTTTACAGGTGCTCAGCACCGACGCCCAAGGCCAGACCGTAACCTTAGTGGAGCAATTTATGGCGGCTTTAGCTGACTTTGACGATCAGCCTGTGGCTTTATTTATTGAAACCCCCACCAATCCAGAGCTTCAGGTTCATGATTTCCCCAAACTGATGAAGGCCTTACATGAACATCAAAGTCGCACCGGACGTCAGATTCCGGTTTTAGTTGATACAACTTTAGCCCCGCTCTACCCGCTTTTTAGTCAGGACTATGCCCAAAATTGGCCGTTTATTTTAGTCAAAAGTGGCTCAAAATATTTCACCAAAGGCAAAGCGATTCTTGGCGTAGCGGGCTGTGCGGATCACCCGCTGGCTCAGATGATTCTCAAACAAGCACAACACTTAGCTCAAGACGCCGACGTTTTTGCCAAACCCTCTCAGCTGGAGGCTTTAAGCGCAGGCCTGGCAGATTTAAAGCCGCGCATGCAGCAGATTGCCCAAAACACCCAGCAACTGGCCGAGGGCATCCGTAAAGGCTTACAGGCATATGGCTATGAAGTGCTGCTTTATGCCATGACTAAAGAACAGATTCAATCAGGCCTGGCCAGCGGCATGTTATCGTTTTACCTGCCTGCGGCTAAAACCACTTATGCTGATTTAGTTGATGAATTTGTCGATTATTTACTGGTTCATGCACCCAAACTCGTTAAAAATCGCGTCAGCTATGGCCAGTCCAGCGGCACTGATTTAGACCCGTTTTATGTGATTAACCCCCAAGAATCAACCCAAGGCTCTTTACCCGAAGCGATTAAAGCCGCTCAGAAAAAAGACAATGTCCAGATTTGCCGCATCAGCGTTCCCGAACACGCAGACATAGAGGGGCTATTAGCGGTTATCAAACGATTCTTTAAGCTCAAATATGCCTGATCGATCTGATCGACCTGAACCCCCAGTTCTACGCGCTTGTGCTGCGGTGATTCGCGATGAAAAAATCCTGATGGTGAGGCATGTCTATGAAGGCCGCAGCTACTGGACCTTACCCAGCGGCAGAATTGATGAAGGTGAAAGCCCTGAAGCAGCAGCTGAACGTGAACTGCTTGAAGAAACAGGCCTAACTGGTCAGGTTGTGCGCCTCTTGTTTGATGAAGACTTTTTAGATGGACTCTGCCGCTGCTTTTTACTGGAACTCACCGGTTCATCAGAGGCTGTTTTAGGTCATGACCCCGAAGAAGCCCACCTTGAAGTTCATCAAAAAATGTTGCAAGAACTCGCCTGGCAGCCGCTTGAAAGTTTTAAAAATGATAGTCAGGTTGCTCAAGTTATACTCGCGCTTAAATTATGAATCGTTTGCAATTGCAAGTACCCGCTACCTGGACAATAGAGCTTCAAAATGAAGCTGGAAAAAGCTATTTTCATGCGATGAATTTGCTAGGGAAATTGCTCAAAGAGTATCCTGACGAAGCTTTTTATGTTCATGAACGGCTACAGCAGCGTATCGCAAATCATAAGCAGCCTGCTGCTTTTGTTCTCGATGATCTTGAGTGGCTGAGGGAATTGGGCCATGACGAACTCTGGATGCAAGAACTTGAAGACGAACTGCTAGATGCTGCCAGAACAAATTTAAACCATTATCTAATCCGGATTGAACACCCCAAGTATAAGCCCGTTAAGGAACTTGAGCACGAAGAAGATTTAACAAATATTATTCAAAATCTTTGGATCCTGGCACAACACGAACAAGCACAACTATGGCTCTATCAACTCAGTCTGCTCAATCCAGAAAATGGTATGGTCTTAATTTACAAAGGCAGAGAATTAAGCGATGCTGGTCAATATCAAGCAGCATACAATTTCCTCAAACGAGGCTATTTTTTATTAGCACGGTTATTAGACAAAGCCGAAAATGCTGAAACCTTTGAGATAGCTGAATATTATCGTACCGCTTCAGAACTCGATCCAAGCTGGGTTAAGCCCTTACATGATTTGGCTTACCACCTTCAAAACTATCAAAGCGAGTGGACTGCTGAGTATTATTTTTCACGCTTAATTCAGCTGTGCCCAGAAAACTCACACTATTACTTGATGCGAGGCTTAATAAATTATTCAAATAATCAGGCCCTTCAAGATTTTACAGAGGCCATTAGACTCTCCCCTTTTAATCCTCTAGCATATTACTGGCGAGCACATGTTCGCGTAAAACTTAATTATCTTGAAAA
>CAJYHH010000758.1 GCA_913773825.1 Candidatus Sericytochromatia bacterium
TGCCAGGTCTTAATGGCTTATTTCAATTGCCTTTAGCGGATTTAGCCCTGCTCTACCAGCATCACGGCCTGCTGCAGACAGCAGATGCCTTGCTAAGCTGGGGGCAAGCCCACGGCTGGCTGGTTTCAACAAATAAGCCAATTTGCTTACGACGTGGCCGGACTTTAATCAAAATGCAGTATCAGGATTTAGAGCTTGAACTGGTTCCTGAGCGCAGTTATGGCCAGTCTGGTGAACTGATCAGCCTGAGTCAGAGCCAACGCCCTGATGCCAGCCTGATTTTGCGCCGCGGCCCTGATTTACTGGGCTTAATTGTGCTGGAAGCGAAGTATCGCGCTGAAGACAATCAACCTTTAAAAGCAGATCTTGATAAGCTTCACGCCTATCGTGACGCGATTCGCTTGGCTAACGGCGAGGTGGCGGTTTTACGCGCGGTCTTGCTGTATCCTGGAGCATTCCGGCAGTATGGACCGGCACTTGAAGCCTGGCAAGTGCTGCCAGGCCAGACTCAAACTGTCCATTTGGCCCTCAACCAACTGCTTGCAGAAGTATTTAAGCCAGATGTTTAAGCCAGACTAAGTCCAGCCGGAAACAGCTGACGAATGGCAGCAATCATTTCAATTGTCTGGCCTTCAGCCGAAATAAAGTGAATCCGCCGCTCAAGCAATAATTGCTGTTGTTCTGACGGCAGCAGACTCATAAAGTCCTGAAGCTCAAGCAGATTATAGCCGCCGCGCTTTTTAACCATCACATGCGTAATCCTTGACGTGACAGGCTCAGCAGGCTGAAGGGGTTTCGCTGCAGAAACAGGTTCAGGCTGAACCGGCAAGCGCGGCTTTGGTTCTAAACCTGGTTCTAAACCTGGTTCTAAACCAGACTCAAAGTGAGCCTCATCATTTGGCTCGGGCTGACTCTGAAGTTGATGAACCAGACGTTCCAGACGGATTTCAGGCCTCAGAGCATAATCAGGCCGTCTTAAAACCAGCGCTTCCAGGTTGAGCGCATGCGGACCCAGAGCAGATTCAGCTCCTAGACCTGTTCTGAGCAGATTTTCCCAGAGTTGGCGATAGGCGCTGATGTCAAAACCAGGCAAGTTCTCAAACATCGATACGGTGCCAGCTGTCTGGCAAAGCATATGGGCTAGCTCGGGGCGCTGTGGCTCTTCAAGTGCTTGAGTCGCTTGGTCGACAACAGACAAATAAGCATCCAGCGCCAGTTCACTATAAGCCTCATCTTGTTCGGTACGTGACATATACCAGCTCCAAAAAACCGGCATCAGACTGCGCTGATAGCTTCGATAAAGCGTCTCGCCCTTGGCCGGAAAAAGCGTTACCAGCAGCTGCGAACGGCGTAAACCTGGGCTCAACTCACGGTTCCAGCGTTCAAGCTCCTGGCTTAATTCTTGCCAAAGCCGATACAGCAAATAAGCAAGCAGCTGGTATTTATTGTGAAAATATCGATAAATCGAAGCCTCAGTTGAATCAATTTCAACAGCCAGCTTGCGAAACGTCATCCATTCCAGGCCGTATTTGGCATAGAGTTCAGTTGCTGCAGACAGAATCCGCTGCCCAAGCTGGGTCGTTTCCGGATTTTTACGATAGAGCGGAGTTTCTGTGTTCACCTGATGCACCTTCTTCACCTATCCTAGACCGTCCAATCCCTTAACCGCCAGATGAAATTCAGGCAAAGCAGGCGGTAAAGCATGTTAAAATGGACCCGATTATCAGCGATATTGCTTCGATAGGACGTCACGCGATGAATTTCTCTCTGCTGCTTATTTTCTGGATGATCCTGGGTCTGGCAGGCCCAGCTCTGGCAGCTGATGCAGCCATGACGATCAGCTTGCCGCTGGATCGCATCTGGATCATGATCTGCACGATTCTGGTTGTGCTGATGCAAGCCGGTTTTTTGTGTCTGGAAGCCGGTTTGAGCCGACGGCAGCATATGAGCACCATGGCCCTTAAACATCTGATGGACTGGTGTTTGATCTCGCTGACTTTTTATTTGGTTGGCTTTGGCCTGTTGTTTGGCCCTTCGCTGGGCGGTCTTGTCGGCACAGGTCTGTTTGCCTTTAACGATCTGATTGCAACCGGTTCGGCCAGTACACTGGGCAGCGCATTTTTTCTGTTGATGCTGGCCTTTGCCGGTACCGCAACGACCATGGTCAGTGGTGCCATGGCAGAACGCACTTCGTTTTTGGCTTATATGGTCACAGCGGCTACTGTCAGTATGTTGATTTACCCGGTTTATGGCCACTGGGTCTGGGGCAATCTGTTTTTGGCAGGTAATGGCGCCTGGCTGGCAGATTTGGGCTTTCATGACTTTGCGGGCTCGACGGTGGTGCATGTTTTGGGCGGAACCGTGGCGCTGATGGGCATTTGGCAGGTTGGGCCACGTCTGGGACGTTTTAGCCCCGATGGGCAAGTCAAACGTTTTGACAGCGAAAGTGTGCCCTTGGCCAGTCTGGGCGTGATTTTGCTCTGGCTGGGCTGGTGGGGCTTTAATGGCGGCAGTCTGTATAGCTTTCAGCCAGATGCTGTCGCGGATATTATTCTCAATACCAATCTCTGCGGTGCTGCGGCTGCAGTCAGTGCTTTTTTGCACGGCATCTGGCTCCAGCAGGGCCGAGATCTGCCGGCTAAGTTTATTGGCGGCGCTTTGGGCGGCTTGGTCGCCAGCACAGCAGTAGCGAATCTGGCCAGCCCGCTTGGCGCCCTTACGCTGGGCATTCTGGCAGGGATTGTGCACAATCTGGCCTGGAGCGCTTTGCGCAGGCTCAAGCTGGATGATCCAGTGGGTGTGATTCCGTCTCATGCGATCTGCGGAGCTCTCGGCTCACTCGCGGTCCCGTTTTTAGCCAGCCCTGAGCTGTTACCCACCGGTTCTCGCCTGAGCCAGTTTGGCATCCAGCTTTTGGGGGTATCAGTCTGTGTGCTCTGGACAGCGAGTACATCCTGGCTGATGTTTAGACTGCTGCGGGCCACAGTGGGCCTAAGAGTCTCACCAGAAGCCGAAATGGAAGGCCTGACCGTTGTCGGCCACCGTGAAGACAGCCAGATGCTGGATAATTCAGAAATCAGCGCCTTACTTGGCATTCGCAAACCTCAGGACTGAACATATTTAAAGACCTGCAGGCGATGATTGCCGCGATCTAAAACATAGACCCAGCCACCCGCTCGACAAGCCAGAGATTCTGGATTGCTAAACTCACCTTCTGCTGTACCTTTTTTGCCAAAGGTTGTCAACCAACGACCTTCGCTGTCTAAAACCTGCACCCGATGGCTGAGGGCTTCAGCAACAAAAATCAGTCCCTGATCATTTACCGCAATCCCTTTCGGAATACTAAAATCCCCTTTGCCCGTACCGCGTTTGCCAAATTTACCTAAGACCTGGCCCTCAGCATTGAGTTTAAACACTGCCGGTAGCCCATGGTCGAGCACATAAACCTGATCGCCAAGGGTGGTCATCCCAGACGGGCTTTTATAACCTTGATCCAGTAGCCCTCGAGTTTGGCCATCAGGACCAAGCAGATGTAAACAATGAGCTTCCGGATCACTGACCATGAGCTCACCGCCGGGCAATAAAGCCAGACCAAAAGCGGATTTAAAGCCAGGTTTGCCGCCCGTCACATGCAGCAATTGCCCTTCACGTGTAAACACTCTTGTTTTGGCATCGCCTGCGTCAAGCACAAAAATCTGGCCATTGGCTGCACTGGTGACAGCACAAGGGGCTTTCATTTCTTCATGCTGAATCATCCGGACTAACTCACCGTCATGTGTCAGAATCTGCACGCGACTATTCTGAGTATCAGCAATCTGGAGGGTATTGGTGTGCTGACAATAATGGACCCAGCGTGGTGACGTAAATTCACCAGGGCCACTGCCCTGGCGGCCAATGATTTTCTGAAAGCTTAAGCCAGAATCATCCCCACTTGAGCTGCTTATCGTGCCATGCACGCCTGATGCGGCCGGCGTTTCAGGTTTGGCTGATGTCAGGACCGCCTGAACAGCAGATTGAGCAGGCAGCGTGCCAGGAGCAGGAATCGAGTCAATTTCATCAATATGGCTTTGATGATTGGTTTTGGTTTTGATCACGTCAACAATCTGGCGGATTTCTTCCATAGCGTTGCTTTTGACAATATAGTCCACCGCGCCTTTTTTCATCAGACGAATAATCGTCTGCGGATCATTCATGGATGTCACCATAATCAAAGGCGTACCGCGAGCCAGGTCTAATAAGGGCTCTGCATCGCCGTCTTTCAGCAGATAGTCGCAAATAATAAAGTCATAGTCCTGCTGACTGAGAAATTGACGAGCGCCGACAACCGTATCAGTCTGGACACATTCATACGGCAGACCGGCGTGTTTAATGTAGTCCAGCAGCATTTGCTGACGGACCGCATCGTCTTCAATATGCAACAGTTTAAAACGCCCAATTCGGATTCCGCCGCTGTTGAGATTTGTCATTCTAAAGCTGGCCATATGCGTATTATGCTGCTGGCGCTGTTTATGCACAAAGCCTTCAGCTAAAATCTGCTCACGCAGCTCGCGATTGCTCAGGCCAATCCGGTATGCCATCAGCTCCTCGACAACTTGTCTGGCGCTTTCAAAGCGTTTATTCGGGTCTTTTTCTAAACAGCGCAGAATAATTTTTTCGACCCGCTCAGGGATTCGAGGATTGATTTTAGACGGCGCGTCTGGCTGTTCACCCATAATCTGCATAATCGTTGCGCCAACGGTTTCAGCATCAAAGGGCAGCTTATGAGTAAACATTTCATACATCATCACGCCATATGAAAACAAATCAGCGCGCACCGTAACGTTTTTAGAGTTATACAGCTGCTCTGGTGAAATATAAGCAATCGTGCCTAAAATGGTCCCATCCTGGGTCAGATTACTATTGCGGCTTTCTAAACCCGCAATCCCAAAGTCCATAATTTTAACAATCTGGTCTTGCAGCACTTTGACGTTATCGGGCTTAATATCGCGATGAATGACCCCTTTAGAGTGAGCGTGATCTAAAGCAGAAGCGACCTGAATAAAAATATCAATAATCTCGTCGAGCATAAAATTATGGTTCTCTTCGAGATAGTCTTTAAGGGTTTTGCCCGGCAGATATTCCATCGAAATAAAGTGCCGGCGCTGATCTTCGCCGACATCAAAAATGGTAACAATATTGGGATGGTTCAAGGTTGAAGTGGTGCGCGCTTCGCGCTGAAAACGACTGATAATGTCATCGCGTTCTTTACCCTGAATCGTGCGGTTAAGTACAAGCTCTTTAATCGCCACCTGACGGCCCAGGCGAATATCTTCAGCCAGGTAAATGACCCCCATGCCACCACGGCCGATTTCTTCGATCAGGCGGTATTTATTCAGTACAATGGTGCCAACGTCCGGCGCTACTTCATCGCGCATAATTTTCTCCATTTGTGTGCCCCGAAGTGCTTAACTGTGTAATCTCTGTATATCTCTCACTACAGGCCAGAGATTAGACATAATGCTGAATGATTTCTAAAAAAGTCTTTTGATTAAAGGATTTTTTTTCAACAAAGCCGTCAGCGCCAGCCTGTAAACCCTTTTGATGAAAAGCCTCATCACCATGAGAAGTGACCATTAAAACCGGTACTTCCCGATACGGGGATTGTTTAATCCAGCTGGTCAGCTCAAAGCCATTCATCTTAGGCATTTCAACATCTGTAATCACCAGATCAGGTAAGTGTTCAGTCAGCAGACTTTGTCCCTGCTGACCGTCATTGCCCATCACCACTTCATAACCCGCTGACTCCAGCATGTTTTTTTGCAAAATCCGGGTTGTCGCAGCATCATCAACAATCAACACTCTTTTTTTGCTGCGCATAGGTGGTCGAATTAAGCCATCAGCTGACACAGAAGCTTGGGCTTCAGGCTCAGCTGGCTCAGCTGGCTCAGTTGGCTCAGACAAGGCAGCAGACTGTTCTTGCTGCAACAACTGAGTGCGAACCTGAAGCAAAGTTTTTTCAGACTCCAAGGCCTCAATCTGGCTGCGGGATTCTGCCAGCAAAACCTGTAAAGAAGCCTGCTCTGTCTCTAGCTGAGCAACACGGTTTTTTGACCATTCCAGATCAGCCATCAGCTGCTGAATCTGTTTGTTGAGTGTTTCTGTTTCAGTCTGAAAACCCTGGATCTGCTCCTGAGACTGGGTATTCATGGCCTGGGTTGTGCTGTTGATCTGCTCTTGAAGCTGATGAAGCGTTTCTTCAAGTTTA
>CAJYHH010000759.1 GCA_913773825.1 Candidatus Sericytochromatia bacterium
GCCACAATGCGCAAAGAAGCACGCCCTCAGAGTCTGTTTATGTATACGGACCCCAAAGGGCTCATTCAGCGTGAGCTGTGGGTTGCTCCTATGCAGGGCATGTGGAAGCCTGATCAAGCGGATAAAATTCGTGATGCCATTATGGCAGGCCGTAGTTTAAGCGGTAGTGTACCCATGGGCATGATGGGTCGCCGTTTTTTATATGGTGACGGCAGTTGGGTCGCTTATCGCACCAGCAAAGGTCTGGTTTATAGCATTTTGGCCGTTGATAAAAGCTTTCATCCAGGTGATTTAGGTGTACTGCCCAAAGACATGCAGCCTGAAAAAAAGATTATCAAGCCACGTTAGTTCGTCTTAATCTTTTAAATTTTTCATCCAAGCCCTTTACGTAATCAAAATAGACGTAGAGGGCTTGTTGATGGAGCGCCATAAAAACCCTCAGCTGGTTTTCAGCTGAAAACCAGCTGAAAACTTAAGGACAGAGCTGGGTGCCAGAGCGCGGGAGCAAACGGCTAATTTTGCGCACTCCCCAACGCTGGTCAGCAATATAGAGATTGCCATCAGAATCAAAATCAACCCCAACAGGTGTATTAAATGTGCCTGTATGGAGGTTGCCTGGTTTAAGCCCCGTTGCTCCGGTCCCTGCAATTGTTGAGACCAGTCCTGAGGGAGAGATCCGGTAGATCTTTTGCGAAAGCTCTCCTGGCACAATCACATTGCCGTCAGGTTCAACACGAATCTCATGAATGGTAAAACCAGCGGGAAAGCTAGCCAACACTGAAACTTTACCGGTTGAAGGGCTAATTTTGCGAATTTGGCGAAAATCCGCTTCTGCAACATAAATATTATTTTGCGAATCTATTCCCAAGCCTTCAAGGTGATGAAAACGAGCAGCGGAAATGGTTTCATCTGTAAATGCGGGATTTTGACGCTGAAAACCGCCTGCTACGAACTCGACATGTTTAACCTTACTGCTTGAGCCAATGTGAATTCTAACCACCTTAATGACATTACTCGGATTGTATGCGGCGGAATTGGGAGAACTATTGCTGGAGACGTATAGATATTGACCATTTGCAGAAACTTCAATCCCCTCAGGACCGAGAAAAGCTTCCCCATCGGTCTGCAGGGCTTCAATGTATTCACCCGTTTCTTTACTGAACACATCGATTCGATTGGCACCGGTGGCAGCAACAAAAACTTTACTTTTACCATCATAACCATCGACCGCAATGCCAACGTCTTCTGTTGAGGCCTGTAAAGGCTTACTCCAGAATAGATTACCGTTGAGACCGATGCGTTGGATCATGCGAATATTATTGCCTACCACATAAACCGAATCACAAGCATCAACCGTAATACCATGAGGATCCGAAAGACTTACATCCACATTATGAAACACCGAATCAGCGGTTCGAGTGACGCCACCATCTAAATAAGTGCTTGTTGTATTGCCAATATAATTGAGCAGATTCTGATACAGCGATAAGTCGGTTGTGACCGTCCCATAAGGCGTTGTAATCTGAATGAGCTTTCCAGCACTATCAGCAGCTGGATTATTGATCTGTACACCTGTTGCTGTAACGATTAAATTAGCAGCCGGTACAGACGCACCACCAATGGTGACCGTTGTCTGGCCGGGAATAAATCCTTGTCCGATCAGGACAATAGGCTGAGAGCCTCCTGACCAGCTTAAACCTGAAATACTTGGTGCTGACTTCAACATAAGCGTTTCGTTATCACAGCCTAGAGAACCAGTCCCCAAATCAACACAGACCCGAACGGCATAATTCTGATCACTCACAAATCCAGCCGGAACCGTTGCTTCAATGGTCTGAGTATCGACCACGCGGTAAGCACTTGAATCCAGCACAACGCCAGCCAGAATGACACGGGTATTGGGTAAACCACCGGGCTGATTACCAGGGGCAAAATTAGTCCCTGTCAAAGTAAATTTAGAGCCCGGACTCGCAAGATGCCCTGTGGAAGTAATATCAGGGCCTGCAGCCACCACGGTCAGCAGCGGGCTCATAAGCGCTTGAGCACCCTCGTTACGGATCACACCAATATTTGCCGTTGCAGCAGCTATCGGAACATTGACCGTAATCGTAGCTGAGGTTTTAGAAAGGGGCGAGACGTCAGGTAACAGATTCCCCACTGAATTCCGGAACTGAAGCTTAAGATCCGGGTCAAGTGTGGGATCAAAACCGGCAACCGTCAGCACAACCTGACGTCCGCTGTCACCAGCAGGCAAGCTGCCATTGATACTGTTACGATCAAGAGAAACAATCGTCGGAATGACATTTAAATTAAACGAATTGCTGTTTTTGCCGTTACTTGTCACCACAACGGGTAAGTTCTGTCCCATCAGATCAGCAGGCAAAACAACAGCTAGGCTTGTCGCTGTCACAGGCAGATTAGCCAACGGAATCTGACGCCCAGCAATCGTGACGGTATTATTAGCGGGATTGGCCATATCAAAGCCATCCCCTCGAATGATAACCGTTGAGCCCCCGTTAAAACTGGTGGCTGGGTTACCTTGTTCAGTCTGTAAAGCTTGAATCAAGGGCGGTAAAGTTAAAACAACCCCGGCCTGAACCTGACCCGCAGCGTTTGTAATCACGGGTGAACCCCCATTAGCAGGAACACTTACATTTAGACGTTCCTGCGCACGGATCACGCCTTGAGTGTCTTGTAAACCCGCGATAACCTCCCAATTACCGGGCGGCAATTCGGCAAAACTGACCTGATTGCCAGACTGAGGTAATAAAGTCACAGCCTGGCTTAAAGGATCTGTAACCTGAATAATAATTTTGCTTTCGGTATACGTTGTGGCAGCAGGATTCTGGGCTTTTACACTGAGGGATGTCAGGTCATAGAACCAGGCAGGTGGAATGCTAATGGCTGGAATAGCCGGAATCTGGCCATCAGCAGCAATTTGCCCTGCAATTTCACTGGGGTCAAGGCGGCCTGGCGGTACACGGGCACCTGTAAAAGGGTTCTGCGTAGGTGTTACCACACCCGTTGCAATACTATTAACCAGTTCTGAGAGTTGAGCCGTATTGAGATTAGCGGCTAAAGTTGGCTGGGTTTGAATTAACTGCTCAAACACATTGGCAGCCAGCGTTGACTGGAGGCTAAAACGCACTTCAACTTCATTCGTATTCGCTACCGAACTGTAGAGCGCTTTAAGAACAACTCCGTCTAATAATTGCGGCGTCCCCCCAGGCGTCAAAGGATTGCCATAAGCCTGAACCGTGACAAGGCGGTTTTTACCCTTAGGCACCCCTGTGATATGCAAAGAACTTTGTGTTGCCTGAACCGCAACAAAACCGTCTTGGTTACCGATCTCCTGGGTTAGATCAGGGGCTTTAACAAGGGCACGGATAAATTTAATGCGGGTCAGATCAAAAGCTTGAAGCTGCATAGGGGGGCGCTGGATCATTACTTTTAGCGTCAGGGCATCACCCTCAGAACGACTGCTCACACTGGCTGAAGCAGACTCTAACTGCTCAGTCTGATTAAACTTTTGAGAATTTGAATCAGGCCAAGATGCTGCTTGTTGTTGGCCTGAGCGATTAGGATTTAAGTTAACGCCAGCTGCACTTTGTTGAGGCTGCGATGTCGGTGGATTAACCTGACAGGCCATTAATAACAAAGTCATTAAAAATGGCGTTTTTTTCATTTTAAAGCGCTCCTACGCAAGCTGCTGAGCATGTTTATTCATCATACCGCAAAAACGGCTTTTTGCTTGCCAGATCTTTGTTATAGACGCTATGCTGCCACAAAAAAACACTTACAAAAGGCTATTTATAACCTCTATGTCAGAGATGTCCGAAACTCAGTCAGTTAATGTGATTCTGGTAGGCGCAGCGGGCAAAATGGGCAAAGAAGCGATTAAAGCAATCAGCGCAGCCCCTGACTTAAACCTGAGTAGCGCGATCACCCGCAGCAGTGGCCTAGGACTTGATGCCGGCAGCTTGGCAGGAATCGCTCCCTTAGGTCTCAATCTGACAAGCGATCTGGATATTCAGCTAAGCCAGGCCCAACAAGCCAGTGTCTTAGTTGACCTCAGTCGCGGTGAACCCGCTTATCGACATGCTTTACAAGCGCTCCAGCACCAGATTCCGGTTGTGATTGGCGCAACCGGATTAAGCCCTGAACAGCTAGAAACCCTTAGTATTCAGGCAGAGCAACAAAAATGTGGTGTGTTGATTGCGCCAAATTTTTCAATTGGCGCCCTGCTAATGATGAACTTCGCCGCTCAAGCCGCCAAGTATTTTAATTGGGTAGAAATCATCGAGCTTCATCATGAAAAAAAATTAGACGCACCTTCAGGAACAGCTCTTAAAACAGCGGCCTTGATTGCTGAAGCGAATCCACAATTAATGGCTGCGACACCGGAGTTTAAAGCCAGGGGTGAACTGGTTCAGGGAATACCGGTTCATAGCGTACGTTTGCCGGGCTTATTAGCCCATCAGGAAGTCTTATTTGGCGATCAGGGCCAAACCCTGACTCTACGCCATGACTCGCTTGATCGAAATTGTTTTATGCCCGGAATGTTATTGGCCATCCGCAAAGTCCGTGAGCTCAAAAAGCTGGTCTATGGCTTAGAAAAACTGCTCTAAATCAAGCTATCATCAGCTTAGAAGACGGCAGGTAAACAGACAGAACCTGCCGCTGGCCAGCCTATGGGGTTATTTTCCTG
>CAJYHH010000760.1 GCA_913773825.1 Candidatus Sericytochromatia bacterium
GTGATTAAAATGAAGCTTGACCAAAGCTTGACCAAAGCTTGAAAGATGGCTGAATAAAAGAAAATCATGAGTTTAATATCAAAATGAGCCAAGACAGTTCTTTTTTAACTGTGCCAACAAGTGTGCCTGCGAGTCTTGTGCTCCCGATTCAGGCTAAGACGCTTAATCTGATGCTGCTGGATGAACATAGTCTGATTCGTGAAGGCATTAAACTCCTGCTGGAGCAGGGCCACTGGCCGGGTTTTGAAAAAGTTGAGATTCAAACTGTGGCTTCTGAATCAGAGCTTAAGCAAGTGTTACTTCATTTTTGTCCGGATCTGGCTTTGCTGCGCTATCAGCCTGAAGCCAGTGCTAAAAGTGAATGGCTCAGCCATTTGCGCGCTGAATATCCTGGCTTACGAGTTGTTTTGTATCACTATTTGCCAGACGGGCAGTACCGGACTGAATATTTGCTCTGTGGAGCCCAAGGCTTTCTGGCCCGTGATTTAAGCCCGGAACAGCTGATTCCTGCTTTGCTTAGCGTTTATTACGGTGGCTATTATTGCGGGGCACCCTGTCGGGCAATGCCTCCGGCTGCAGCTGATTCTGAAGCACTCGCTAGTTTATCGCTACGTGAGCGAGAAGTCCTGAGTTTGATTGCAGCTGATTGCTCCCGTGAAGAAATAGCTCGACGTTTAAATATCTCAATCCGCACGGTTGATACTTATCGTGGCCGCCTGCTGAAAAAACTCAAGCTGCATTCCAGCATTGGTCTGGCGCGGTTTGCGTTAGAAAATGGCCTGACTTAATGGCTTGATTTAATCAGACTATTCTAAAAAAATACTTGATTTGCAAAGCCCGTATGGTTGAGCTTAAAAAATTTAAACGTTTGAGGTCAGAAATTTCTGACATTGAGCAGCGACAGTGTCTGAATGCTTCTTATAGCCTGGGGCATTAGGCTTAAAGCAGATTGGTTTGACATCAGGAGTTTTCCCTATGCTTAAAGTGAATTTTCAATCTCAAACAAAAGCCCGGAATGAGTCCTGGTTTTCTCTGATTCAAGCAGATTTATGTAAATTTACAAATTGCTGGCCGTATCAGTCGCATATGCTAAAGCAATTGTTACATCCCCGTTTTGCCCCTGTTTTGCTGTTCCGGCTCAGCAGTCTTTGCCAGCGGAAGGGTTTGAGCTTTGCTGCCAAAATCTTTGCCTTGCTTAATCAGATTTTGTTTGGCTGTGATATCGCGCGTGAGGCGAGTATTGGAGGCGGACTTTTTTTACCCCATCCCAATGGAGTTGTTGTCGGAATGTATGCCCGAGTTGGACGGAATTGTATTCTGCATCAGGGCGTAACGCTTGGGGCTCGGGGGGAAGAACACATGCTTGGGCATCCGTTACTCGGTGATGAAGTGGAAGTGGCAACAGGCGCCAAAATTCTTGGTGATGTGAAATTGGGTCATTATGCGCGTATTGGTGCAAATGCTGTTGTCCTGCGTGATGTGCCTGCTTATAGTGTGGCTGTTGGAATTCCGGCGCGCATTGTCAAACATCGTTCAGATGCTCCAGATGTCCCCAAGCCTCGGGGATTTGCTCATTTGTCTTAAGCCATAAGTCAGCTGTATGAAATATCTGGTTTTTTTATGCGCGTTGGTGGTGATTCCGCCTTTGCTGACATGGGCTTTTCATCACTGGCCAGGTCTACGCACAGGTGTGATTCCACTTTTGATTCTGCTGACAGTCAAACCTCAGGATATCAATTTTATCTCGATGGAGTGGTACCGCGGTACGGCCAAAGGTTTTGAGATTTCTCTGGTAGACTTACTCTGCCTGGGTTGTCTGGGTTGGCTTTGTTTACAAAATCGTTTTCAGAAAACAAAAGCTGTTCAGAAGCTACGTTATCAATCTCAATTTGAATTTTATGCTTGGCCACCTGGCAGTACGCTGTTTGCGCTCTACTGGTGTACTTCGGCCTTGTCAATTGTCAATGCCGCCGAACCCTTATTTCTTGCCTTTGAGCTGTTTAAGATGCTGCGCATGTATCTTATGTTCTGGGTATGTTGTCATTGGATTCAAAGTGATAAACAACTTCGCGTTTTTTTACGTTCTGTGGCACTGGCGATGCTGTATATTTTTTATGAGATGCTCAATCAGAAGTATCTTCAGGGAATGTGGCAAGCGCGTGGTCCGTTTCCTCATCAGAACTCTCTGGTAATGTATGTCAATTTGTTTAACTGTCTTTTGTTTTCTCATGTGCTGAATCAAAAGCGGGGTGGCGTACTGAGCAGTTTATTTTGGCTGAGTTTACTCTGCGTCGGGCTGCTGTGTACGGTTTTTACTTTTTCGCGCGGCGGCTTGTTATTTTTAGGTCTGGGTTTAGGTCTGGTTTTAATTGGCTCACTCAATCCCAGGCAGTTATCGCTGCGTAAGCTGTCTGTTTTGGCACTGGCGCTGATTGCCGGTGGTCTGATTGCTTGGAAAGCCAGTGATTCTGTTAAAGAGCGTTTTGACAGCGCGCCTGAAGAATCGATGGAAGTTCGCGCCGTCTTAGCCATTGCTGCGCTGAAAATGGTCGCTGATAAACCTCTGGGTGTGGGACTCAATCATTTTGGCTTAAAAATCAATCCCCCTTATTCATATGGGGACCATATTCCCCGCAAAGAAACATTAGGGCCTGATGAAGAAGAAGAAAAAGGCGGCTTAGTTGAAACGGTTTATCTGATGATTGCGGCAGAGTGCGGTTGGCATAGCCTGCTGCTGTATTTATTCTTGCTTTGGAGCTTTTGCTTTAGGGCTTTGCGTTTGGCGATTATTGCAAAAGACCCCTGGATCCGCGCTCTCAGCTTAGGGCTTGGGGCAGGACTGGTTTCGATTTATCTTGAGTCTTGCTTTGAATGGGTGCTGAAACAGTCTAATAATTTTTACCAGTTAATGATGGTTCTGGGGTTGATTCTGGCGCTTGAGACGCTCAATCGGCGTCAAAGGCAACAGACAAGACCCCCCTTCAGACGAAAACCAGCTGTCAGAAAATTCTCACATGCACCAGCTCCGGCCTCCGATAGAGCCGGTTTGTCTGTCTGAACTAAGCTAGGTTCAAAGAGGCAAACATGCGTATTTTAGTTGTAAGTAATTATTATCCACCCCTGAGTGTCGGGGGCTATGAAATTGCCTGTCAGCAGGCGGTTGACGGTCTGATTGCGCGGGGGCATGAGCTGCGTGTTCTGACTAGTCGCTGGCGCGCTGAAGAAGCGCCGATACAGCCTCATGTTCTCAGACAGCTTGCTCAGATTCAGTACCAGGAGGGTGGCTATCGCCAAAAATGGCTCACCGAACGTGAAAATTACCGTTTGACCCGCCAGCAGCTGGTGCATTGGCAGCCTGATTTAGTCTATGTCTGGAATCTAAGGCTCGTTTCACTTGCGCCGCTTTATGCTTTACAACAGACTTCTCTGCCACGCATGTTTGAATTAGGCGATTTTTGGCCTGACAGCTATCTGAAACCGCGTTTATCTTCTTGGCTTAAGCGCCAGCTTAAAGCTCTGTTGCCAAGCTGCCATGGCGGCCCTATTCGACTTGACCCAGTCATTAGCGTTTCAAACTGGATGAAGCCAGAAATTATGCATAAATACCACAGTCGCCGAGTTTATGTTTTGCCTAATGCCGTGCCTTTACCTGATGAGTCGGTTAAACTCACGCAGTGGCCTCAACAGCCGCGTGCGCTGTTTATAGGGCGGCTTGATCCTGAAAAAGGCCTGCATCTGGCGCTGCAGGCTCTGGGGCGCTTGCGTGAGCAAGGCCTGACCTTGCCTTTAAGCGTAGCTGGAGCTGGTGATGCAGACTACACAGCCCATTGTCGGGAGCTGTGTCACCGCTATGAGTTAACTGAACAAGTAACATTCTGGGGTTGGCAGCCTGATCCGCAAAAACTTTATGCAGAGCATCAGCTGTTATTAATGCCGACCCTGATGCGCGAGCCCTTTGGTTTAGTCATTATCGAAGCGATGTTGCGCGGCCTGGCGGTATTTGCTCCGGCTGCTTATGGCCCAGCAGAAATTATCAGCTGTGGGGAAACCGGCTGGCTGTTTAAGTCAGGCCAGAGTCAAGATCTGGCTCAGCAGCTGCAGCGCGCCCTGGCTGAACCAGATGCTTTGCAGGCCCTGGCACGTCGAGCCCAGCTTTGGGCTCGTGAATCGTTTAATCTTGAGCGTCGCCTTGATCAATTAGAAAGTCTGCTCAAGGCGGAGGCTGCATGAAAGAGAAACTCTTATACAGCACTTTGAGCAATTATTTATTGCTGGGTTTGCGGATCCTGAGTATGCTCTGGCTGACGCGGGCGATGTTTCTTCATTTAAGCGCGGCTCAATATGGTTTTTGGGCCTTGTTATGGTCCGTTTTTGGCTATACCTTACTGCTGGATTTTGGGTTTGGGACAGCTGTGCAAAAATGGAGTGGCCAGACCCTTGCTGATGGCGACTGGGGGCGTTTGCGAGGTCTTTTGGCAACGCTGGGACTATGTTATGCGGGCCTGGGTGCACTGATTGCGGCTGTGTCTCTTGCGGCTGCTGTGCTTCTGCACCTGTATTTACCGCACAGTCCTGAACTTTTTTTACAACAGCAGGTTTTAGCGCTTTTTGGCGTGGGAACAGGCCTGATTTTTCCGACTGGGATGGCGGCTGAGCTGTTGCGCGGCCTCGGGCAGATTGTATTGCGTAACCTTATTCAGGGCGTCACTTTGCTGCTGCAGACTGGCCTTAGTTTATGGCTGCTGCAGCAGTCCCCGGATCTGAAATATTTGACAATTGTGACCTTGGGCTGCACGCTCATAGGCAATCTTGTCATGCTGGCTGCGGCCCTGCGCTTACTGCCTGGTGGCCATTGGAAACCAGATGCCGGGATTGTGCGGGAGGTTGCGGCATTTAGTCTGCCGGCCTGGATCATTACGCTGACGAATCTGGTGATTTTTCGCAGTGATCAAATCGTGATTGGAGCCACGCTGGGTCTGGGAGCGATTGCGGGTTATCAGATTGCGGTGCGTCTGGCAGATTTGTTTCGCCAACTGACCACTCAGGCTCATGATGCGCTTGGACCTTTGGCTGCCAGGGCTTATCATCAAAATGATCAGGCTTTGATTCAGCGCGTCTTGATTCAGAGTAACCGGCGCGTGACGTTGCTGGCGCTGATGCTGGGTTTGCCTTTGTGGCTGGTTTTACCTGAACTCCTGACGCTGTGGCTGCAGATTCAGGATCCGCTTGTGTTTTTGTGCGCCAGGTTGCTATTACTTTCGATGATCGTTCAGGTCAGTCTGCGCAGCTCAAGCACGCAGATTTTATTAATGTGTCAGCATGAGCGCGTTTTAATGTGGGCAGCCCTGATTGAGGCTGGTTTAAATCTTAGTCTCAGTGTGCTGCTGGTAAAACGATTTGGCTTTTATGGAGTGGCGCTCGGCACCTTGCTGCCTAATCTGTTGTT
>CAJYHH010000761.1 GCA_913773825.1 Candidatus Sericytochromatia bacterium
AGTTTTTACGCCATCACAAATGTGATCATATTCAGGGTTATTATTTTAGCCAGCCTTTGCCGCCAGAAGGTTTTATTGAGCTGATGGGACGAGACTTAGATACGCTGTTTTATCCCTATGGCAGGCCGGAGCAAACGGACATAACAGAGAGCAGCGTCGAAGAAATCGTTTAGCCAGAGCTTGAATTAGCCTGAAAATTGACTTTAGCAAGCTTTGCAGAACTTTAATGCTTCAACAACTTCAAATTTGATCTGAATCCGTTCAGGATAGGAGCAGCAAACTCCTCGAATCTGATTCGAGACTCAGAAAGGATTTAAACTATGGCTGCCAACAAAATTGTTGCCATTTACGACAATCATCAGACTCTCAAAGATGTGCTTGATGCTCTTAATCACAGTGGCTACCAGAAAGAAGATGTTTCAGTTCTGGTTAAACGCCAGCCCGATGAAAGCACCGAGCATCTGACAGGAGATGTTCGCGCGTATTCCACAGCCACCTATCCTGAGACTCGAATTGATAGCTTTAAAACGAGCCACAGGGTGGATTACCAGCAGCCTGAGCTTCACGATACCCAGGCTTATGCCACCCAGACGGGTCAGCGTGTCCTTGATACTTTACCGCTGATGAGCCCCGGTGCCACAGGTGCGACAGTTGGGGGAGCCGAATCTGTTGTGCCTGCGCTTGAAAATACCGGGGTTTCAGATATCGACAATCAAGGGCGTATTTATTCCCAGAACCAGGCACTTGATACAGATATAGTCATGAGCAATCGTTTGGATAAAAACATTAGCGAACATCATGATGTGGCCGTTAAAGATCCCAATGCGCTTACTAAAGATGCTCTGGCCGGTGGAGCAATTGGCTTTTTAGCCGGTGCGGTGGCGCTGTTAGTTCCAGGCATTGGGCCTGTATTGGCAACCGGTCCGATTGCGGCAGCAATGGGTGCTTTAGCTGCAGGGACTGCACTAGGAACCACGGCCGGGGCTTTGGTGGGACTCTTTCAGGATGAAGGTATTCCATCTGATCGAGTTGGATTTTATCGCCAGGCTTTTGAAGAAGGGAAAGCGATTGTGATTGTTAAGCTGAAAGAGACAGAGGTCGAAAGCCGTCACGCAGACTTTGTCTATGACTTGCTTAATCAGCATTACCCTGAGCAGGTTGAGCGCATTAGCTAATACTACTTTTAAAGTCAAGTTGCGCTGTTATCTAGGCATTGGAGCGGGATAACAGCGCAACTTTTTATGAGCAAAAAGCTTAAAATCAACTCTAATCAACTCTAATCAACTCTAATCAAATTTAATAAAGCCTAAGGCTGATTTAATTCACAACTTGAATCAGGCTAGGTTTAGCCGCCTTCTGCAATCTCAGCTAATTCTAACCAGCGCAGCTCTTTTTCTTCCAGTAAGCTTTCTACTTCACCAAAGCGGGCTGAAAGTTTAGTGAGGGTACCAGCCCCCATTTTCTCGGGACTGGCAAGCTGGGCGCTGATTTCGTCTTTTTCAGCCGTAAGCTTTTCGATTTCGCCTTCGAGCTGGCTAAATTCACGCTGCTCTTTATAGCTGAGTTTACGGACACTATCACGCGGCCTTGAGACTTCTGACGCTTTGGCCGCTTTTTCGGCTGACTTTTCAGCTTTGGCTGTACGTTCAGCGTCTTGCTGAAGCTGCCAATAATCGGTGTAAGTGCCGGGGTAATAGCGCATCGCGCCGTCACCTTCAAAAATCAGCAGGTGATCGACAAGCTTGTCCATTAAGTAGCGGTCATGTGAAACCACTAACAAACAGCCTTTAAAGTCACCGAGAAAATCCTCAAGAACCTGGATCGTCTGCAAATCCAGATCGTTAGTGGGTTCGTCAAGAATCAGGAAATTGGGATTTTGCATAATCAGCGTCAGCAGATACAGTCTGCGTTTTTCACCGCCGCTGAGGCTTGAAACATAGCGGTACTGAGCGCTGCCAGGAAACAAAAAACGCTCAAGTAATTTAGACGCTGACAGGGTTCCGCCTTTTTTTAGCGGAATGTA
>CAJYHH010000762.1 GCA_913773825.1 Candidatus Sericytochromatia bacterium
GAATGAGCTGCCTCAGTTACCTGGTTGGAAAGCTCTGCGTTATTCCACGACTCAAAACCAACAGGCTGAGGCCTATGCAGTACATGATTCGGTTCAGCGGCCGGTGTTGCTGATGGTGACAGGGTCCAAATGCGTGCCGCTGTTCATGTTTCACCCGCAAGTTCCCGAAAAAGTCGTATCGCGTTTGTTTATCAGCGATGCTGAATTTTATCGGCAACAGGGCGTTCATGCTCTGGTAATCGAACGTAAAGGTCTCCATTCCTTTCAAGCTCTGCCTGCCGACAAAGCCGCGCTCCCTGCAACACAGCGCTGTAGCAGTGATCACGGCGGCCTAACAAAACATGAGCGAACCGAGGATCTCTATCAGGCCTTGCAACCTCTGCTGCAAGAACCCTGGGTCGGTAAATTGATCATTATGGGACATTCCGAAGGCACGGATATTGCCTTGGCCCTGGCCCGTCGTCTGCCATCTGAACGCGTTCAGGCAGTCGGTTTGTTTGCGGGTGCCACGACCAGCATGCTCTTCGATTTTGTCGCACAATTCCGTTCAGAGCAAAATACAGAAGCCTTGAACAGTTTTTTCGAGGACATTCTCTGGGTCAGTGATCCCAGCCAAAAAGGAAAGTTCGGTGGTTATCCGATTGAGCGCATGCGCTCATTTGCGGTTGAATCTAGCCCTCTTGATGACGCTCTGGCCAGTGAACACCCACTTTATGTCGTCAATGGTCTGGCTGATACCCATGCTTCACCACTTGGCGCCGACGCCTTTGTCATCGAAATCTTGCGCAAGCAGCCTGAACGCTCCATCACATACATCACTTATTCCAATCTGAATCATGATTTTGCAGATCTCAACGGCAAGGACCACAGCCGTCGGGTGTTTTTACACTTCATCGACTGGGCGCTTCAAGTCAACCCCAGGCAAGCCCAGCGCAGCTATCTTCAAGTGAGTGAGCAGGATCTTCAAAACCCCTCTGACTGAATCAGCTAAAGTATTGCGTCCAAAACGCGTTAGTCAGCAGCTTATTGCGTGAGATCACCCGCAGGGTAGAACCTGTGTGCTTTTCGACCAGGCGATAGTTATGATCTTCACATTTGAGCTCAGTAT
>CAJYHH010000763.1 GCA_913773825.1 Candidatus Sericytochromatia bacterium
TTTAGGTGAGCGGATAATCAGGGTATTTTCGTTATTGTTAATTTCTGCATTACGCGAGAAGTTATAAGAGCCGGTGATCACCACCTGATTATCAACAATAAACACTTTTGAGTGCAGCAGAGCCTGATTGCCGTCGATCATCACCGGAATATTTTTAGTCAGCAGATCCTGATAAACCGAATACTGGCTGATCATACAGCCGTCAAAGATCGCTTCAATTCTGACGCCGGCGCGATGTTTTTTAACCAGCATTTCCTGTATGTCTTTATCGGTGACTGAAAAAGCCATCATCCGAATCGACTTGGTGGATTTAGACAGAGTATCCATAATCGCCGCTTTGGTTCCGCCTTTGGGCGAAAAGAAAGTCTGAATGGTGGCGCCGTCAACCTGCACAACCGGATAAGGGATTTCGTGGGCATTCGGGCCAAACATCTCTTTGACATACAGACGGTCAAACTCAGCCTGGTAATTGGCAACCAGCTGTTTAGAGGTGATTTTAAGCGAGTTATTATTGTCGCGGTAGAGTGAATACGGCGTCAGATTGAGAGAGCCTGTCACAACGTGCTGACCGTCAATAATCATAAACTTGTTATGCATCAGGCCCCGGCGTTTATCCCCTTTGATCGAGATGCCTGCAGCCCGCATCCGGCGATGGACGACCATGTCGACACGCGGATTACCAGGCTCGCTCATATTGTCGGAGTCCGTGACAATTCGGACTTCAACGCCACGTTTACTAGCCGCAATCAGGGCTTCAGCAGCAGAAGGCTCTTCGAGGTCAAAGATCGCCAGATCGAGAGAAACTTTGGCATCATCAATCAGCTTGGTAAACAGTTTATCGGGATTTTGGGGATCAGCCCGACCAATTCGTTCGTTGTCAGTATAGAGCGCGCTATAGGCGTTGTTAAATTTAACGGCCAGATCACCATGGTAAAGCGGATCATTAATGCTCTGGAAGCGAACAGGATTAGCAAGATTGTTATTGAGCTGCCGCAACATGGGCGTAGGGGCGTTACAGGCACTGAGCAACAGCAGACCCGCTGCCAGGGAAGAAAACACTTGCTTCAACATGATCACACGTCCTCTACGCTTCTCTCGTAAATTAGATGTCGGCCACAAAGTGAATATTCTGAATATTATAAACTAAAGATCAGATTAAATAAAGCACAATCTTTAGTTATGAGAGCTTTATCACAAGCCAGACAACAGCCTCACAAATCAATTTATTATGCCTGAATATTCAGCTTAATTCTGATAAAGCGCATCTAAATCACCTTTAACCACTAAGAGCCAATTTTGTCGTTCGAGCGGCGTCCAGGCAATAAAAGACTGCTGATCAGCCGTCACTTTAAAGCCGCTGCCTGAAAGCCCCTGAAATCCTGCTGGGGTCTTAGGATTTGCTTTGAGTTGCTCAAGCGGCCAGGTGGTTACAGGCTGACTCTTGATCGTTTGCAGCCAGACCGCTTTAATTTCTGGATGGTCTTTGAGCGGCAACCATTGTTCAGACACGGTTTTGAGTGAGACTTCAATTCCGGCCACTCCTAAGAGCTCACCCTGGCGATTGTAAATCGGGGCTACACAGGGCAAAACCTGACCGAGACCCAAAACATCCTGAAAGGGTTCACCCCAACGAGCTTGTTCAGCAGGACCTTTTTGGGCATCATCACTTAATTGTTTACCCAGCAAATACCAGGGGCGGGTCCGTGGATCATAATCTGCTTTAAAGCCGCCTTTGCCAGGATATGACAGATGCAGACCGTTTTGCAGGCCGACATAGGCATTTAGTAAGGTGCCGGGTGTGGTGCGCAAGCGCTTAATCTGCTGGGTTCGAGCCAGCACAACCCCTTCAGGGCCCAGGCTTTGGGCAAATAGATTGTAAAAGGCGTATCGAAGCGGCAGCAGACGGGCAGGTAAGTGACTGGCAATCTGGCTATCTGGCGCGCGTTTAAACACAGGAAAATCATAACTCAGCGTCCGGCGTGAGGCTGGTGATTCCAGCCAGTCAGCCGGAGCACGACCACTGACAAAATCTTCGTTAAAATAGATTTTGTCAGCGCTGGGCTGGCCCTCTGTCAGCGCAATTTGGGCTGCAGCGACTAATCCCAACAAGCTGTTTTCAAGCAGCTGAAAACGCCCGCCCAATTGCTGACCATGACTGGCCAGATCAGCAAGTAAAGCTCCTGTGCGCTGACGCTGGGCTTCGGCCTGAACCTGCTGACGCTGACGCAAAAGTTCGACAGCTAATGTCAGCCCCCCGCCTAAAAGCAGCAGACCTAAAAGCCCTGGCAAAACATATTGGCGATGACGATGAATCGCGCGCTGCAGACGCTGAAGAGCGGTTTCGGCATGAACGAAGACCCGCTCTTCGTTTAAAAAACGTCGCAAGTCGGCTGCAAGTTCACTGACTTCACGATAGCGATCTTTACGCAGGCGCTGAGTTGCTTTGGTAATAATGGCGGCTAAAGCCGCTGGAATGTTTTCGTCATAAGCGTGTTTAAGCGGCTCTAACTGACCTTTGACCACGCGCTTTAAAGTCTCAGACATCTCTTTGGCCTGAATCGCCTGACGAAAGCTGACCATTTCATACAGAATCAGGCCTAAGGCAAATAAATCACTGCGCTGGTCTAAATTATCGTTCATGCCAGCCGCTTGTTCAGGCGACATATAGCGCGGCGTGCCGACAATCTGGCCTTTTTCATGGGCATAAAGCTCCATGGATTCAATCTCAATGCCCTGATTTTCAAAGCTAAACGGCCTGGCAATGCCCCAGTCCATCACATAGACTTCACCATAGCGGCCTAACATCACGTTAGCGGGTTTGAGATCGCGATGAATCACGCCCTTATTATGGGCAAAGGCCATTGCATCGCAGATTTTCAAAAACAAGCGCAGCCTGGAATTAAGCCGAAACTCAGCCGCAATCTGTGTTTTAGCTGATTGAGCATCCTGCTTTTGGGCATAGACACTACGCGCTTTGGCCAGCCATTGTTTTAAAGACTGACCCTGAATCATTTTCATGGTATAAGCCACTTTGCCATCAGGCTGGGTTTCAAGCCCATAAATCGGCACCACATGAGGATGATCCAGCTGTGAGGTAATCTGGGCTTCGCCTAAAAACCGCCGGCTCACCCCCAGATCGGTACGGGTGTTTTCAGTATCTAAAAGCTGTTTAAACGCCACCGTGCGGCGCAACAGGCGATCTTTAGCCAGATGAACCGAGCCCATTGCCCCGGCCCCGACTTGTTTAAGCAGCTGATAACCCGACTGGCGGGCAGGCAGCGGACCAATTGAGGAAAAGATCCCCAGCGGATCACCGTGTTTAAGATCAACCGTGCGAGTCTGGTCATAATAAGAATCCAGCACATCTAAGCCCGTTACTTCAACCGCCAGCTCTGCAATGAGTTCTTCTGCTAAGGCTTCACTTATATGCCCTTTTAAAAACAGCCAGCGCACAAACAGACTCAGTTCATAAACCCGATCACCACCAGGCTCACAAAATTCCTGATACAGCTCATCAAGCTTGAGCTTAAGGCCCAAAACCGACAAGCGCCGATTCAGCTCGATGAGTTCTTGTTCGCGTGCTTTCATAGCGGAAGACCGCAGAGTACTAGAGGACAAAAAGACATCAGAAGAGAGACAGGGTAAGCTGTCCGGCTTG
>CAJYHH010000764.1 GCA_913773825.1 Candidatus Sericytochromatia bacterium
TCCCAAAAAGTTTGGTCGAAGTCAGCAGCATGCCTTCATGATCACTCACCAGTCTGACCGTTTTGCCATTTAAAGTCAGATCCACTTTGACGCCAGGCACTTCATCGACGGTCATCCCGTTGAGATTACGAATCAGATTAGTCAGGCTCGAATCATCTTCATTAAAGGGTTTATGCTCTTCTGGCTTCATAACCCGACCCCGGACATGAATCTGGCCATCACTGCCATAGCTGCGATAGAGCTTGACCTGCAGGGCTTTGCCTGAACCTGTGACGCTGGGCGCACGGCTAGGAGCGGGCTGGGCAGGAGCTGATTGGGGTGAACTTTCAAGCCCCTCAGGCTGAGCGCTAGGGCGATTACTTGCCGTGGGGACCGGTTTTGAGCTTGCCTGAGGTTTAGCAGAAGTCTGGGGTTTAGAAGTTGCTTGAGAAATCGGTGTATTAGCTAGTAAAGGGCCAGTAGACGGGTTAATTGGCAGGGCTAATCCAGATCGGGAACCACAACCAACAACAAGAGATACTAAACAGAGCAGGGTGAGATGAGTCTTCATTTAGATATCATAGACCGAAACAGGTCAAAACATGTGGGGAAGGGGCCGGCAAGGCCGGCGTTTTGGGTGGTGGATGCTGAGTTTTGTGTTTAAAATGCTGAAGTGGAGATAGATACGCATCTAGCCAGAGTTTTGGTCTTTAAACCCATAACGCCAAATCTCATAATCCAAACAGTGCTTTTAGGCACTCAACCCACCACGCCAGCTTTGCTGGCATAACCCACAACAGCGCCTAAGGCGCTAAGGAGACACTTTATGGAAACCCTACAGACCAGCCTGAATGAAGGTATTCAGACCGTTACCCTCGATCGGGGCAAAGCCAATGCAATTAATCATCAGATGTTGCGTGAATTCCGCGCCTTAATTCAAGAAAGTGACAAAAATGAGGCTGTACGCGGTAGCCTGCTGACGGGTAAGTTTCCGTTTTTCTCTGCGGGATTAGACGTGGTAGAGCTGTATAGCTATGACGAAGCCACGATGCGTGAATTCTGGGTTGATCTGGCAGGCTTATTGGCAGATTTAAGCGCCAGTCCTAAACCCTGGGTGGCGGCAATCAGTGGTCATAGCCCCGCTGGTGGCTGTGTTTTAGCCCTGTGCTGCGATCAGCGCGTGATGGCTAAAGGCAATTATCGGATTGGATTAAACGAAGTGCCGGTCGGCATTATTGTTCCTGCGCCGATTTTTCATCTTTATGAATCTGTATTGGGTAGCCGTCAGGCTTATCAGTTCCTGATGGAAGGTAAACTGGTGCTGCCGGAAGAGGCGCTGGCTGCCGGTTTAATTGATGCTGTAGTTGAGCCTGAAGACGTGATTGCAGAAGCGACTAAACGTTTGCAGACTTATCTGAACCTCAATCCCAAAGTCTGGAGCAATACTAAAAAATTGCTCAAAGCCCCGCTGGTTGAAAAACTGCGCCCCGACTTTCAAAGCACCTTTGGCCCGACTTTAGCGCATTGGTGGAGCGAAGAATCTCGTGGTCAAATTGCAGCCATGATTCAAAAGCTCAAAAAATAGCGATACCCAGTCACCATGGCAGCAAAGCCTTTGCGCTGGCGCAGCCCGATTGCCGGGCTGCTGATTTTTCTGTTTGGCGCTCCTTTAGTTAATTTAGGGGTAATCAACTTAATTGAACATGAGACCAAAATCCGTGAAACCCTGAACCAGTCTCAGAGTTTACTCGCTCTGGGACTGGGATTGAGTATTTTGGCCTTAAGCTTTTGGCTTTTAAATCGTCAGAGCCGCTTAGATGCTCTGACTGGCTGGCCGCGTAAGCTTCAGTTTATGGAGTACACCAGTTTTTTGTTAATCTGCCTGGGTATGGGATTAGGCATGACATCG
>CAJYHH010000765.1 GCA_913773825.1 Candidatus Sericytochromatia bacterium
AGTGTCCGATTTTGGGGGCCAAGATTGTCATGGTCAATCAGCTTCACTTTACCCTGCTGCCAGAGTAAATTAGCGGGTGTGATATCACCATGGCTCAGACCAATGCTTTGTAAGGCCTCTACAGCAGATTCAAGCTGGCTGGCAATGGCTAAAACATCCGCACTGGCCATGGGGCCCTGGCGAAGAATCTGCTCACAGTTGGGAGCATCATACCAGGGATAGGCAATCAGGCCCGTGTTGTCAGGGAGCGCTTCTGCTGCCTTAAGCGGCAATAAAGCAGGGTGTTTAAGCGCACTCAGATGACTGGCTGAACTGGCTTCGCGTTGCCAGGATTCGCGGGCTGAAGTATGGGCGAGTGGAAATCGTTTGAGTAAGACGGGTTGGCCGGTGCTGCGTTCACGCCCGCGCCAAAGTGTTGCTGGATGTAAGCCCTGTTCTCGCAGGGGTTTGTCAAATTGCCAGCGGCTAGGCTGTAGGGACTGTGAGCTCGGGGCTTCGGGCTGTGAAGCCTGGGGGGCGTGAAGGGGGACTTGAAGTTTACGATTGCCAGCTAAGGGCAGGCTCTCTAAGTGATTGATGCGATCCAGGCCTTCTGGGTCAGTTTGCAATTCAGCTAACATGCGCTGATAGTCTGGATTTAAAGGGCGTAAGCGCCAAGCGCGACGAAGACAGGCTTCTGCTGTTGCCAGATGCCCGCTCTGAATTGCTAGTCGGGCTTGTAAAGCCCAGGCTTCGTCGTCTTGGGGCACACTGGTCAGTATGCTGGCTAAGCGGTCACTGGCTGCTGATGCGCTGAGTTGACTGTCAGGAAAGTCTAAGATCAGCTGGGCACCCGTTTTGGCTACAGCCGCTAAAGGCTCCAGGCGCCAGGCGGCTTCAAGAGCTTCAGCTGCGGCTTCAGGTTGTTTGAGCGCTATTAAGGCTTTTGCGGTTAAATAAGCAGGCCAGGGATCATTGAGATAGAGTTTGCCAGATACACCAGCTGCTTCAAGAGCGGCGGTTGCGGCACCAGCCGCCAGAGCGCTTTGTGCTCGTTGCCAGGCTAAATTAGCTGCTATATAGGTTTTGAGGTCGGCCCCGCGCCGATACAGCAGCAAGGGTAGATCCGGCCAGTTAAGCGCCAGAGCTTGTTGAGGCCAGTTGTTTAACCACTGGCGCATTTCACGGCTTAACAAAGGCTGAACCGAGCGCCAAGAGACTAACTGAGGGGCCCAGAGCTGAGGGGGTTTACCCTGTAATAAAGCTAACAAGGTGGCATAAGCAGCTGTCCAGCCCATTCGGGCTGGTTCTGGCATCTGATTCGCGCAGGCATGGTGATAACCGACTATAAAGCGGGGATAGTTGAGACTGCCGTCTAAAGGCACACAGTATTCCCACTCCAGCTGAATCAGTTGGCCATCAGGGCGTTTAAGTAGCCAGGGTAAGGCCAGCGAGGGATTAACCCAGCCCACTTTTGCTAATGCTTGCTGTTGCTGACGTAACCAGTCATAGACCTGATGAATGAATGGTTCATCAGCGGTTTCGGGTTTAAGCGTTTCGTCCAGGGCCTCCCAGAGCCAGCGCGGAT
>CAJYHH010000766.1 GCA_913773825.1 Candidatus Sericytochromatia bacterium
TGTTGAAATGGAAGCCTTATGTGCCGTCAGCGCTGCAGCGCTGACGATTTATGACATGTGCAAAAGTCTCGATAAAACCATGAACATAACTGAAATCCGCCTGCTTGAAAAACACGGCGGCAAATCCGGCAGTTTTATTTATCCTTCCCATCTAGACACACATCAAGCCCAAACTGATTCTGTCGA
The DNA here is from genome assembly GCA_913773825.1 of Candidatus Sericytochromatia bacterium. Classification (GTDB taxonomy): domain Bacteria; phylum Cyanobacteriota; class Sericytochromatia; order UBA7694; family UBA7694; genus CAJYHH01. The sequence goes on from CAJYHH010000766.1 coordinate 187, forward strand.
AAGGCCGAGCTCCCATGCCTGATCCCAAGGACCCGATTGTCTTTCAGGACCCTAAAGATCAACTGATGTTTCAGCGGACGGCGCCTGTAATACCAGATGCCGGTATTTACCGCACCCCCCAATCAGCTAAAGCCAATCGCCAGCCCACTTTACCCATGGTGCGCAGCGGAATTCTCAATGCCCCTGTCGCCCAAAACGCTTATGCCTCATTTGGAATCGAAGGGCTTAAGTCAATTCTGCTGCAGGAACTTGTCAAACTAGACTGGGAGCCTTTACAGGACGAACTGGTTTATTTGGCTGAAGGCGCCAATGAACATACTGAACTCAAACGCGCTTTACGCGCGACTAAGCTCTTAGCTTTACAATGGTTGGAAGACCCACGCCGTGATGACGCTGACAAACTCAAATGTCAGTATATCTGTGACTCGATTTCGACCTTTGGCAAAATTGAAATTAAGCCGCCTGACACAGTGGCCTCACAGATGGCCGGAACCGAAGTCCTGTTCCCTTCTATGGGGCCGCTTGAACCAATCGGAGCAGAAGCTGAGCACGTGCTGAATCCAGGTGCTGGCGTTTTGTTGATTACCGATCTTCAGGGCCATTACGAAAAACTTAAAAACATGCTGTTCTCGATCCAGATGGTAACTGAAAAAGATGACCAACTGCACTGGACAGCTCCTAGAGATCTTTATTTAGTGGTGGTGGGCGATTTATTTAATAAATCCCCTTATTCTAGTTGGGGAGACAATATTGGCTGGGACAGCTATAAGTTGTTTAAAACCTTACAGCGCTTTATGAAAGTCGCCCCTGACAGAATTCTGCTCTCGTATGGGGCTTATGATTTAGATTTAGCCATTGGCGCTGCGTTTGACCACCCGGTCAGTGGTCAACTCGGTGAACCCCTGGGTGTTAATGCCCAGGCCCAGGCGATCCCTGCTTTACTTAGCTTCATTCACGGCACAGCGGATCCAAGCGCCAGTGATTGTGCCTGGGAACATTTAGCTGAAGCCCATTGCTGGCTGTTAAAAGAAGATTTTCAGATTCAGGGTTTTCCGATTTTAAGTGTGGCTGACCTTGATGGCAAACCGGATATCACCCCTTTAGTCAGCTTTTATGAAGCACTTTATCAGCGTCTGACCCAGCCTCAGCTTGAGCAGCGCCCCCGCAGCATTCAAGATGTTGACGCCATTGCAGCGGGCCTGCTGCCTGAAGCCAGTGAACAGCTTAATTTACAAAATCTGGCAACATCTTTAGGCCGCAGCTTGCACTATAAAGGCTTGTTAGAAGGCAGTGGTGCGCTGAGCTTTTTGCGTGAGCAAGTCGCCGGGATGCATGTGCTAAAAGCCGGTGAACTGGAACTGTTTGCGATGCACCCCGAAATTCAGGAAATCAGTCTGGATATGCTCGAAAACCTGAAACCGCGCGGACTTGAGGCTTGGCAACCGCCAGAGCTTGAAGCCTTTATTCGGGCTTCCAGGGTGCTGCCCCAGCACCGAATTAATCCAGACCGCCTGTTAACGCTGCTGCATATGCTGAGAATCAGCCGTTTAAACGAATGGCTTGGATTAAGTGAACAGCAGTTTTACCAAAAGCTGGTCCAGTCTCGACAGCTCAAAACCTGGGTACCGGAGATTTTACCAAAGTCAGATGAAAAAGGCTTTACTGAAGCCTGGCGCAAACTGCGCTGGGATCTGATTAACGAAGACAATACTGGCATTGCCGGTTATGCCATCAATATGGATGGAATTGCCAGACGCGGTGAGCCTTTAATGCGTAAAATGGCCCAACTCGACGAACGCACCCGCCGTTCATATGCCCGAACCTTTATGATGGACCTGCTGCGTGAAGAAATACCCGTGTCGATGAAAATCCAGCAGGACGGGATTGTTATTGATTATCCCGACGAAAACGATCCCAATATGCGGATTATGCTGTTGATCGATGAAAACGTCGCGATTTATCGGGACCCCAAAGATAATCTGCATATGCCGGTCAAACACGCCGCCTGGATTGAATACTTTGGCAGTTAATCCTTTAGCAGCTGAATCCTCACTTGATCTGACAGGTCAGACAGCCCTGATTACAGGCGGTACCCGTGGCATTGGGCGTGCGATTGCAGCGCGTTTGGCTGGTCAAGGCGCAACCGTAATCTTAAATTATCTTCGCAATCGTCGCGCAGCAGATGAAACAGCTGAGCTAATCGAAGCCCAGACGGGCAAACGCCCTATTTTGCTAAAAGCAAATGTTGGCGATCCAGAAAAAGTGGCTGAACTCTTTATTCAAGTAAAAGAACACACTGACCGTCTCGACATGCTGATTTCCAATGCCGCCTCAGGTGTGTTACGCCCAGCAGTGGAGCTCACAAAGCGCCATCTTGAGTGGAGCATGGAAATTAATGCCTATGCTTTACTCTATCTGACTCAGCAGGCCATTGAGATGATGCCTGCCGGCAGCCGAATTTTGGCGATTTCCAGTCAAGGTGCAACTCATGCAATCCCAAACTATGCGGCAGTCGGGGCCTCAAAAGCCGCCCTTGAAGCTTTAGTTCGTCATTTGTGTTTAGAGCTGGCGCCCCATGGCTTGCGGGTCAATGCCATTTCAGCCGGAGTGGTAGATACCGAAGCCCTGACTCATTTTCCCAATCGGGACGAGCTGATTGCCCAGGCCCAAAGTTTAACGCCTGCTGGTCGCCTCGTTACGCCTGAGGACGTAGCAGATGCGGCGTTGTTTCTTTGTTCTCCTTTAGCAAGCATGATTCAGGGGCAGACCCTGGTAGTCGACGGTGGATATCGAATTCGTTCTTAACTATTCTTTTCAGATTAAAGACATTTTTGTCTAAAATGAATTATTTGTCTAAAATCATTTATTGACTCGGTCTTGAGCCTGCATTGATGCCCTTTTGATCTCCAAAATCCTAAGATGATTTTATAAGCTTCTGCTCATCATCAAAGGAGACAAAAAATGAACAAATCACGTTTATTTGCGCTTAGCTTGCTCTTATCAGCAGGGTTAAGTCTGCCTATTATGGCAGCAGATGGCCCGGAGCCAAATTATCTTGATTTTAACCAGGCCCAGACTCAATCTCAGACCCAGGCTGAAACAGACCGCAACACCATGCATATGAACCAGGATCAGACACAGGGCAGCCGGACCGAGCTAAAAGCGCCAGAACCTTTTGCAGATAATAATGACCCTGACGACCCTGAAAAAGCAGCCTCTGGTGGAAACTTCTGGATTATGATGCCTTTGTTAGTTTTAGGTGTTGCGAGTATGTTTTTACTGTTTCGCAAACCGATGAAAAGCTCAACTTAAAGCACTTGTTCTTGATGTTTAAAGCTTTATTTGATTAAAAGATAAGCGTCAAAATAAGGCTGTTTATTTTTCTGATAAACCCATCGGATATTAAGCTTTTGATTCAAACACCATCCTTATAAATGTTTATAAGGATGGTGTTTGAAGGTTTTCAGCCATTTTATTAAATTTATCTAAAATTAGTCTGAGGTAAATGACTATAAAAATCAAAAATAACTTAAGCAAATTTGCACTTCCGCTTTTGATAACAGCCTCGCTTGTCCAGTATCAGGCTTTGGCTCAGGCTGCAACTGCTGATTTTGAAAACAGCTTTCAAATCAGTCAGTCTCATGTCAATACTGGCGCAAATAGCACAATGAAGGAGAATTCTGGCTCTGCAGGCACTGAGAGAGGATCTGATGTCAACGTCCCAACAGGCACCACAAGTGGCACAAATCAGGAAAGAACAAGCGATTCAAATTACAGCCGCTCACGGGGGGATCGGGATGATAGGATGCCAGATCCAAATCATGATACGACTGGCGTTGATAGCGGCTATCCCCAGGGTTCAAGCATGAACCGCACCCCCTAATCAACAAAATCATTCAGGTTCCAATCAGTCTGCTCTGGGATCAACCGATGGTGTGGGCACGATGAGTGACACAACCTCTCTGGATGCCAATGAGGCTGATACATCTAACACTTCAAACTTGATTTTATGGATTTCATTTGCTCTGTTAGCAGTTGTGCTGATTGGCTTCTTTGTTGCAACCACTCGTCGTAAAGCAGTAGATTAAATTTCTAAGCCGTGATTCAAAAACCGCTTGTACTCACGCTGTCATCATGTTGTCCTCACGGCTCATTTTGTTTTTTCTAACGTGAAGATTTTAGCTGGATTTTATTGGGATTAAATGGGATCCAGTGGCGCTTTAATCCCATTTTTATTCCTTCTTCCCTATGATTCTGATCAGTTAGCAGCATCGATAGGAGACAAAAAAATGAAAATGAACTTTGTAAAAAAACTGGCTCTTCCCCTTTTTGTAGCAGGTAGCATTGGTATGAGCATGCCGTCGGCACAGGCCGAACCGACGATTATTCCTTATCAAATGGCGCAGGCGGATCCCAACGGCATGGAGCTGCAAAAATCAGATTTAGGTAACGGTGATCGTAACCACAGTGGGGTGGTTGATGAAAAAGATGATGTTGGTGTGCGGAGTTTAGGCGATAACACCAATGATATGGCTGATGGTAACGACTCAGAAACCAACACCTTTAACGCAACTTTCTGGTTTCTGATGGCCCTGCTGTCAGTTGGGATTGTCGCCATGATCATTGTGGCAACTCGCCGCCGTACTACGGTTCAATAAGAATTTTCTGCCCTAGCGCAAAGACAGCATATAAAGAGACTGGGTCTGAGAAGACCCAGTCTCAATCAGACGCTCTCGATAAGGGGTTAAACATAATGAATAAACTACAGAAATTTACCCTGCTCGCCAGTATCAGTGGCTTATTACTGGCTGCTCCGAGTCTGGAACAGGCTTCGTCATTTGGGCTAAACTCCGCTCAGGCCCAGACTATAACAGGCTCAGGTGCAGATACCGGACCCAGCCAAATAGATCAGGGCATAGGTGGCATGATCCAAACCGACCCCGTCACCGCAGAACAGGCTAAACAACAAGCAGCCTCCCAGCAGATCATAACAGACAGCGATGACGCGGATCCGGTTGGACCAGGCATTCGCTGGAGTATCCTGGCCGTTTTAGCGCTGGTATTAATGGGCATTGGCATCTACTATGTCAGCATGATGCGTCCCGTTAAAAATTAATCCCTATACTCATAATTAATCATAACTACTCATAACCTGCCCATATAGGCCCTGGTCATGATCAGATTCGAACGCCTGAAACTGTCTGTTTCAGGCGTTTTGCGCTGCGCTGATTTTTGCGCAGCTTGACCTATCTATACATCCGACAAGGTCACAAACTGGCTAAATAACCGAAAAGTTATTTTGCTTGTCATTTTCTTAAATTCAACCGTAATATTATTACCTATGATATATATTTATGACTTATATAAAATATTTTTTCGCATTTATTGACATAGATTCGCATATGGGATAACATGAGTACATAAGGTTAATTAAAAGTTAAATTAAGAGAAAGCAAGGAATAAATCCCATGACGATGCGTAAACTTTTCCCCGTAGTAATGACCAGCGGAGCGATTCTCCTGAGTGCTTGTGGCCGAGCTGAAATGCCAAGTACCGCTTATCGTAGCCTGCCAACGATGGTGAGCACACAGGGTGTTGCTAAAGCACCTGTGCAGCTCCTCGTTCGCTTTAATAAAAACGTCAGCCGTACAGCTCTGCAGGCTTTTAATCAGAAATATCAGCTCCAGACCGTCAACTATTTGCCCCAGATTGATGCTTATGTGATGTCGCCTAAAGCAGCCATTAGCAGCCAGGCAGCACTGCAGGCACTGGTTGGCAGCATGAAAAAAGAAGCTGTTGCCGCGCTGGTTGAAGTCAATGCTGAAATCCAGGTTGCTCCGGTTCATCCCGAAATGAGCATCTCACCGATTTTTAATCGCTAAATCGCGCTCTAGTCAGCTCTGATTCCATTCTTTTTGGAAAGTGGAAAAGTAAGGCCTCCAGTGTTTGGGGGCTTTGACATTTTTTTGTCACTTCTACCCAGCAAAGCACAAGCAGCGATCAAAATAGCTGATTGTCAGCAGACTCAAAGCTTTGTGTCATAAGCCTTTGAGTTCATTCATGAATTTTTATGGGATTTTAACGGGAGTACCCAATCTGGCGACCAAAGATTCAAAAACAAGCTGTGATAAAATACCAGGACACTTGGCCAATTTTTGATTTCTTTAGCAAACCCATCCCTTGTGGGCCATGTTTTGTGAGTGTGGAGAGCCACCGTGAAACTGACTCTGTCCCAGCCAACCGGGCAGCCTTTGTGTCCGCGGCATGAAATCCATTTGATTCACCCGCTGGATACCCCTTCAAGCGGCTGGAATCCCATTGGCATCACACTTTTTTATACTCATCAGAATAAACTTTCAACCCTGTTGGTTTTGCCATCTGCTTTTCGGCATGTGATTCAAACTCTGCCACCTGATGCCCGTAAAACCAGGGTTTCGCTCAATACGTTTCAGTTCGAGTTTCATGCAGATAATCTTGTAGATTTAAATGGCTGGGTGATTCGCCTGCCTGTACCGGCAGGGCAATCATCACTTGAGCGTCTAGGTCAGGCAAAAGCGCTGCTTGAAATGGAAAACAAGCTGTTTTCCCACTATTGTTATACACAGGATGAATTAAACCTGATTTGGCTGACGCTTCCTGTTCATCGCCCAACAACCCAAGTGCTGGAGCAATTTCATCAAGCGTATCAGGAAGTCCTCTCGGCTTTACTTGAGTTGATCCCCTATCACGACAATCCGCTGTTATCATCTTTGCCCCTGGATGTCTTAAGCTGTCACCATCAGAATCAACAAGGAGTTGCCTAGAACGGCAAGGTGCGACATGGTTGCCTCAGGGGTTTAGGGTAGCCTAACAGCAGGGCTGTGTCTCGGTGCCAGGATTTAGATTAGAAATTCAAACGCCTTAGAGGCCTAAACCGCACCATCTGCTGCTAAACCACGGCGGTAAGCCCTAACCTTTAATCAGCTAATCCATGTCTGCAATCGCCTGCAGCAGTTCTGCATGCTCTGGATTTTCAGGCGGATGGCCGTTGCCTTTGCCAGAGTGGGAATCAGTATCCTGAGCATGAGTAGAGTCAGACTTATCAGCTGAGCGAGGCAGATATTTGAGCGCTTCAAGCAGTTTTCTGACCCCAATCACATTGATACCTTCTACAGATTCACGCAAAGGCAGACTCTGGGCAGGGACTAAAGCACGGGTAAAGCCCAGTTTAACCGCTTCTTTTAAACGCCGTTCCAGTTGATTGACCGCTCTGAGTTCGCCGCCTAAGCCAATTTCACCAATAAACAGCGTGCGTCGATCTAAAGCCAGATTGCGAATACTCGAAATCATCGCCATCGCGACCCCTAAGTCTGCAGCGGGTTCTTCAATGTTAAGGCCACTGACCACATTGACTAAAACATCCGATTTACTGAGATTGAGGCCAACTCGTTTTTCAAGCACAGCAATCAGCTGGGTTAAACGCTGAAACGGAATTCCGTTGGTAGAGCGCTTAGGAAAATTTGCGTGAGAGCTATAGCTCAGAGCCTGAATTTCAACTAATAGTGGACGCGTGCCTTCTTGGGTGGCGACAATCGCAGAGCCAATGTTTTCACCGTCAAACTCAGACAAAAACAATTTAGAAGGATTTTCAACCTCTTCTAGCCCAGCCCCCGTCATATCAAAAATTCCCACTTCATGAGTGGCGCCAAAGCGGTTTTTAATGGTGCGCAGGATTCTAAACGAGCGATAACGCTCGCCTTCAAAATACAGCACCGTATCGACCATATGCTCAAGCACTTTAGGACCGGCAATATCACCGTCTTTGTTGACGTGGCCAATGACCCAAATACTGATCCCAAGTTGTTTAGCAAGGCGAATTAAAAGATTACAGGTGTTTTTAACCTGGCTGACTGAGCCAGGGGGTGATTCCAGACGGGGATCATAGACAGCCTGGATTGAGTCTAAAACAGCAACCGCTGGTTTGGTTTTTTCGAGTAAGGTGACAATCGCTTCCATATCGGTTTCAGCTAAGAGGTGAAACTTTTCAGAAGCTTCATAACCCAAACGACTTGAGCGAGACTTGATCTGCTGGGCGGATTCTTCACCAGAGATATAAATCACGTGATGGCCCATGCGTTCAGCCATCGTAAAAGCAGACTGTAACAAAAGCGTTGATTTACCGATTCCAGGTTCACCGCCTAATAAAATCAACGAGCCCGGAACCATGCCGCCGCCTAAAACCCGATCAAGCTCATTAAGCCCTGAGAGCAGGCGATCTTCTTCTTGGTATTTAATATCTTGCAGTCTTAATAAATCAACTGTATCTGCATGAGCCCAGGCAGTTTCAGCCAGGCGGTTAATGGGT
>CAJYHH010000767.1 GCA_913773825.1 Candidatus Sericytochromatia bacterium
AGGGCTCGGCCCGAGAATATCCGGGTGCTGAATTCCCCAGTCCAGGGTGCGCTGAATACTTGTGTTCAGGTCAACAGGTTCTGTAAAGCCTGTCTCGCGGCTATAGGCGCTGGCATCCAGCAAAATATGTTTTGGTGGAGTATCTGGCTTGTGCTCAGCGTCTAAAAAGACATCCGGCACAATTTCCAGCTCAAACGGAAAATCAGCGGCCTGGCTAAACAGCTCAATCCAGCGGCGCCAGCTGCGTGAAGTTGATTCTGAGAGATTATAGATGCTCTGATTTAGCTCTCTCCCAAAACCAGTCACAATCGCTGCGGCAATGTTTTCGACATAGGCAAAGGGCCAGAGCGTGTGCTGGTGGGCTTCACCCAGGACATAGCGACTTTGTTTGTCCAAAATCCGGCGAATGATGCTGCCATGCCGCTGGGGGTATTGATAATCTTCAGGACCATAAATCATCGGCAGACGAAACACAGTGGGCTGAATCAAGCCCGCTGAGCCTGCTTGAAGCAGAGTGTCTGTCATCAGGTTTTTATCATAATCGGCCATTTTGGCAAGGGATGAAAATTCCCGGTAATAATAGCGAATCTCGGTTGTCGGGCTGTTTTCAGTCAGCGGTAGTTCACCCGCATCGCGTCCGCGGTTCATTTGCTGAAAAGCGTGATAACAGTCAGCTGAGCCCAAAACAAAGAGTTGACTGCTTAAACCTGAAAAGGCCTCAATGCTCAGTTTGGCATCTGCTTCACTCAGCGCCATACAGTGCACAATTACGTCTGGCGCTAAGTGTTTAAAGCGCTCGCGAAACTCAGGCAGATCATTCAGATCGCCTTGAATCAGCGGATAGGGGCTATTAGAAACACTTTTGCCGCGATTAAACAGCGTGACGTGATGGCCAGCTGCAGCAGCGCGAGCAGCAATGGCTTTGCCGATAAAACGTGAGCCACCAAGAATCAGGATTTTCATGGGCTTAGACCTGCGTTAAATGGATTGAATAGATTGACGGTTATTCAGGGTTTTTAAACGCCGCGACAATGCGGCGGCGCTGAGATTCACGTCGGCCTTTGCGTGCCTGTCGAAAGACTAAAGGCGTGATGACGACTAAAGTGCCTAGCGCAAAAAAGCCGATTAATACACTTTGGGGCGTATTGGGATCCAGCAGGAGTTCCATCCCAAAGCCATAGACAAAGGCTGAGGGGATTAAGCCCAGTAAATTAGCCAGCACAAAATCGCGAAAGCGGATTTGGGTAAAGGCACAGGCAAAATTGAGCAGATTAAACGGCAGCAGCGAAGACGCACGAACCATCAGCAGATAATAAAAACCGTCTTGTTGCAGACGTTCGTTGATATTTAGCCAGCGTGGATCATTTTGTTTGCTGGCTAAAACGCGGCTGCCAATCAGTTTGGCCACGCTCCAGACCGCCACAGCCCCAACGGTTCCGCCAATTACCGCCCAGAGCACACCCCAGGCCAGACCAAACAGCAGCACACTTAAGCCTGCTACAAAGGCATAAGGAATGACCATCAAGAGAATCAGCCCAGTTGCCACGCCAATGTAAGCAAGCGGTGCGGCTTGACCCATCGGGGCAATGAGTTCGCGCAGAGCTTTTTGATCAATATATTGGGCCAGTTCATAGTTTTTAAAGGCCAACAGAGCCCCGCCAATTAAAACTGCAAACAGCAGCCAGCGCAAGGGAAACTGAAGTTTGTCCCATAAGCGGGGCTTTAAAGAATCTAATAACTCAAACTCAGGTGGGCCAGCATTTGGCGGCGGACCTGGCGGACGTGGCCGGGGGGGCGGTGGTCCCATTGGACGTCTTCTCATATGTGGTCCGGATGGTGGACCTCCTGGGGCGGGTGGACGAGGCCCTGGTTGACCAGGAGGGCGGTTGTTGGGACGGCCCGCTTGACCCGGCTGACCCGGTTGTCCAGGCGGAGGACCTGCTGGACGGCGCGGTGGC
>CAJYHH010000768.1 GCA_913773825.1 Candidatus Sericytochromatia bacterium
GCCAGCACCAGACAGTTTAGCGCCCAGAGCACCGGCATCACGGGCTGTCTGAGCAAGTTCTTCGATGCGAGGGGTTGAGACACCGAGCTCGTTTAAAAGCGCTTGGTTGCGGTTGAGCAGACGGCCAACAATTCGCATCGCATCTGTTTTAAGCGCTATTTCAACCTGACGTGAAAGAGCGCCAATGGCGGTCATCAGCAGGTCATAGCGATGTGGGGCTTGATCATAGCGCTCGCGCAGACCATTGACCATTAAGTGAGTCGGTGAACTTATGCCGCTGTCAGCAATTAACAAACTCCAGCCGGTGGGCAAATCCAGAAAAACAGGTTTTTCACCGCGCACAAAGCGCAAGGCCCGTTCATGGCTCACCACGGCGCCATCAATTCCGCTGGGCCGACCGTGATAAATCGTGTCGATCTGATGAATAAAGGCTAATTCTTCGGCTTTGGCAGGCTCTAAGCCATAAAAGCCTGCCAGGGCCCGAAAGATCGCGGCTGAAATCGCTGAGCCACTGCCGAGTCCTCTTCCTATTGGAATCTGGCTGCTGACGGTAATGGTGGCATCTGGCAGCGGCTGTTCAAAATGTCCCAGTGCTGATAACACGGTGGTGACCAGCGGATGAGGATCTGGATCGTGAGGGTTGACCTGCAGGTCTAAATCCAGATCAGGCGCCATGATCCGGCAAGGGCCGATGATAGACTTTACCTGAGCTTCAGCGCGCAAATCCGGCAGCGGGACAGCCAGCGCGGGTACGCCATAGACAACGGCATGTTCTCCGCAGAGAAATGACTTACCGCAGGCGCTGGCAAGGCTGTCCATCCTGGCTTTACTGGGCTGGATGGCGAGTTGCCATAAGCTGCTGGGCCCGTGAGAGCGTCACGTCTTTCATTCGCACCAGTTCCGCTGCCAGGGCATCAATGTCATCGCCACTGGCACCTGCAGTCATGGCCACCGTGCGGGCATGTAAGGCCATATGGCCTTTTTGAATCCCGTCAGTGGCCAGTGCGCGAATGGCCGATAAATTCTGGGCAAGACCCACGCAGACAATCACTTCCGCTAATTCTCGGGCTGTTTTGGCGCGTAAAAACTTAAGCGCCACTTTGGCCATTGGATGTAATGAAATCGCTGCGCCGACAATCCCAACTGCCATGGGTAATTCTAGCTCACCGACTAAATTGCCTTCGCTATCGCGATACCACTCGGTCATCGCGCGATAAACGCCCGTGCGAGCGGCATAAGCATGGGCCGCTGATTCAACCGAGCGCCAGTCATTGCCGGTTGCCATCACAACCGCATCGACTCCATTCATCACGCCTTTGTTGTGGGTGACAGCGCGATAGGGATCCAGAATCGCAAAGTTTTGAGCATGGACAATGCCTTCGACCACTTCTTCACCGCTATAGTCTTTGGTGTTAAAACAATGTGGCGGAATCACACAGCGAGCTTTAGCCAGACGTTTATCTGCCAGATTAGACAAAATCCGCAGATAGACTTTGCCTTTGGTCAACGCTTCAACTTCAGCGGCCAGGCCTTCAACCGTCGTGTTAATCAGATTGGCGCCCATCGCGTCACAGGTATCCAGCAGCACATGCACAATCAGCATTTGACCATAAGGGGTGTCCTGGCCAATCTGGCGGACTTCAATATCGCGAACACCGCCACCGCGAGCGACAAGATTGGGGACTAACTCAGTATTTGCACGCTGAATCAGCGACGCTTTATGGGCTAAAATTGAGGCTTCAGACGCTTTAAAATCAGGGCAGCCCACCACCTGAATCTGGCCAATCATCACCGATTCAGTGCTGCTTGTGGTAAAACCACCGGCGTCGCGGATAATTTTAGCGCCAAAGCTGGCAGCCGCCACAACCGAAGGCTCTTCGATTGCCATCGGCACCAGATATTCTTTGCCATTAATCAAAAAATTGGTGCCAACCCCCATCGGCAGACTAAAAATGCCAACGGCGTTTTCTATCATTTTGTCGGCGGTTTCAAGTGACAAGGCGCCTTGAGAACTCAGAGCCTCAACTTCAGTGACGTCAAGTTCATAGATTTCAGCGAGTTTATTAATTCGATCTCGGATATCGAGCAGGTAAAAGCCGGGTATGCGGGAAGTTTTCACCGTTCGGATTTGCCACCTTCACTGCGACCTTCAAGATTGGCCAAGGCATTATTCATGGCTTTGGCGGCTTCTTGTAAATCGGCTTCGCCTCCTGCCAGATGCAGACGGCCAAAGGCACCAAAGGCGCGAATTTCAAGAATCTTGATATTGGCGGCTTTTTCAGCTTCGTTTGCTGCTAAGAGCACATAACCCGCTGGGTAGGTTTCGAAGATATACATCGCTTCACCCCCTTTGATCATGTCACCGTGACGCATGCGGTTAATCAGCATCGACTGAAGGGGATCAATGCCGGTAATCATTTCACCGGCCACAATCTGGGGCTTCAGGCGATCTGATTCTTTTTTGCCAATGGAGGCCAGCATGGTGTCACCCGCCGCGCGGACTTCAGCCTGATCAAAATCATGAACTTCGAGAATGCCAAATTCACGTTCAACAATCTGCATGCCGGGTTTTACTTTTGTCTGTTTGAGGACGGCGTCAGTAATCGAGTTAATCGCAATCCCAGGGGCAATTTCAATAAACAGGGAGGCTTGGCCTTCTACCGGCAAAAAGCCTTGGGAAATGGTGCCCTGGAAGGCCGCGACCTGGGGCTGGAGCACGTCGATATAAGTGTAGGTGCGAAGATCGATCATGGCTAATTCCTTGCTGCAGTGGTATACGCCGGTCAGTTTAGCACAAAAGGCCCAGGACTAGATGCCTGAATGGCAACGTCTCTGAGCCTTTTAAACAGTAAAGCTGGAGTAAAACTGATTTATTGATCGGAGCTGAGTTGCTGGGTGATCTGGATATGTTCGCGCAGGGCCTGAGTCAGTTTTTGCTGGCCCGCTTTGTCGAACTTTTCTAACTGCTTTTGATGATAATTCAGGCTTTCTCTGAGTGCCTGGCTGGCCCTGTCAAAATACTCACGCTGCTGTGCCTGTTCATTTTGTTTGCTGCGATGCAGGCTAAAGCTATCACCGAGGCTGTCTTCACTGAGTTTGAGCCAGTCTTCGGCTAATTTATTCAGTCTGGCGCCATGGGGCTGTTGTTCAAGCTCAGTTAAAACATCATCACCGGCCTGATGAATAGAGTTTTTGCTGTTGGGCTGAATCTCTGACTGTTTGAGCTCTATTTGGGCATCACCCAGATTTTTATTGAGCTGATTTAAGGCCAGTTGAAGCGCCAAAAGTGCTAAGGTCGCTTGTTGGCGCAGGGCTTCAGAGCGTTTGAGCTGAGTATCAGCTTGGCTGATCATTTTTTTAACCGCGGTCGCTACTTCAGAAACCTGGCGTTTGAGATCCGCGCTAATATTGGGATTGTTGCTAACAATCTGGTTGAGTAAATCCAGGTTTTTAGTGAGGTTGTCTTTGACCTGGCTGATTTTATGACTAAAGTCAGCAGAGACCTCGCGTTTAGTGATCAGGTTTTGCTCACTGGCGTGAAGTTTGACTTTAACCGCTTCAAGACGGCTAAGCTGTTCCCACATGCCGCTGTTTAAGGCCTGGCGAAAGACACTTTCGGTGATCTGTTTGCCGCCCTTAAAAAATGTCATCTGGCCGTTAGACTGACCCACCTGCAGATTTAAAGACGCAAGTTGCGGGTTAATCACACTTGGATTGGGTAAGGGACGGCCGGGCTTTAAACTTTCGCGGGCATCAGACAGATGAGTAAAAGTCAGCTGTTCAGCTGTCGCTTCGGTGCGAACTTGGGCGACCTGCACAATTGCTGCTTCAAGTTCACGATCTGCTTCTGCAGCCGCAGGTAGTAAGTGTGCCATTAAAGTCTGATTTTCTTGAATCGCTCTTAAGCTATTCAGAACCATCGCTTCAACAGCCTCTTTTTTGTCTGTGCCTTCGACCGCGCCCAGGGCAGCCATTGAGATCATCCCTAGCGGACCAGAGCCAGGGGCAGCAGTCAGAGAGGTGATTTTGTTGATTGCAAAGGGATTGGGTTCACCAGCGGGGACTTTCAGGCAGGCTTGTCGCGTGCTAACCAGATCCAGCAGCATTTCGGTTTCGTATTTACTGCAAGGCGCGGCGGCAGCATCGTTGACCCCTTTAGGTCCCGCAACTCGCAGCGTCATGTTAAACATGGTTTTGCCATCTGTCGACAAACCGATTTTTGACAGTGTCTGATTGAGTTTAAACACTTCGGACTGTGAAAGCGGAGGTGTCGCGTTTGGATTTAAGCTGGGAATGCGCTGAAGCACCGTCTGCAAAGCCATTTGGTAGTCATCCAGGCTACTGGCCTGCTCAGTTTGAATGAGCATCGCCATCGGTAAATCCATAGACTCAGCGCGGTTTTCAGGGTTTGAGCTGCGGGCTTTGCCATTATTTTCGCTGCTGATTTCAAGGCCCTGGCGTTCAAACAAGCGGGTTTGTAAACGTGCGCCGCGATGTGGGTTGCCGTTATAAGCTGCTGTGGCTGACTGGGTTTGGTTATGATCTTCAGGGCCATGTAAATCAATTGAAGTCAGACTTTCGCCTTTGGGCGTGACGGTTTTAGAGAGTGTGCTTTGACTTGCTTGATTGCTGGAAGGGGTCTGGAGGTTGGCTTCTGATGATACAGGTGCAGTGGGGGCTGGAGTGGCCGCGTTGTTTGGGATTGGACCGGTTAGCTGGTTAGGGAATCCCTGAACTTGTTGTCTAGAACTGGCGTTAACAGTCATCGTGGCGTTGAACTCCTCGAAATGATGATCCAATAGTGAAATCCATTTGATTCTGAAGACTCTAGCATTCAAGCGGGCTTAGAAATTCAGCTATTTTAATCTATACCCGATGAACGCTGAGTTTATGTGTGATTTGATTAAAGTTTTGTTTAAGACTAGTCATTCAGGTCCAAACTGAAACGGATCGGGGCTATGTTATGCTTAATTTACCTAGCAAAACCAGACAAAAACAAGACTCCAGGGAGAGATGTGTGTGAAAGCCAAACCCGAAAAAAGTTGTAATGACACGGTGCTAAAATATGTGCTGGCAGTTGCTGATCTTGAAGCGGCCAAACAACAGATTATTCAGATCGCAGCTGGCAATCCCGTGATTTTTATTGAAAACAAGCTGGATGATAAACACGTTGAGCTGATGGTCTTTGCTTCAAGTCTGACGCCGAGCCAGCAACACACGCTGGATGAACTTCAGCAGGACGGAAACATGGTTAAGCGGATTGCTTCAGCCAAATTTGCGGTCAATCAAGTCAGTTTTGGCGAAGCCTGAAAATAATCCCGTCTGTCTGGTTTATTTTGTTGGGCCATGGGTATAGAGAATTTAAAGATGTTTTTTGCGAAAGAAGGCAGAACTTATGGGTAATCTAAAAGTTAATATCGGCAATCTGGGTGCCGCAGGCACTGCATCACGTACGTTTGAAGCCAATGCAAAGCCGCTTGAAACCACCACCGCTTACGTCAACTTCGACAAAAGCAATGACTTTAGTGTGCCCCTGAAATTTGGTAAAGGCGATGACTCCAAAACCGTTTATCTGCGTCCTGATCAAGTTGACGCGATGAAAATGGCTCTGGCTGGTGCCAGCCGAAATGATGCCATCAACGGTGGCGGCAATAGCGTGACCATGAATATCAACGGTGAAAACTACAGCATGACAGCCGCCG
>CAJYHH010000769.1 GCA_913773825.1 Candidatus Sericytochromatia bacterium
CTCTTTCCCTACACGACGCTCTTCCGATCTGCCAGCTTCCAGACGGCTTGACGAGCCTGAGGAATCTGATGCTCCGCCTGAATCTGAATCTCAACCTGAAGCTGTGAGTTTAGCGAGACTGAATCCTGCTTCATGCCAGCAGGGGCCGAATTAAGGCAATGGTGATGCGGGTATGGCCAGGTTCAGACTCAACGTTAAATTCCTGCATTAAGCGGCGGGTGCCGGGCAGACCCGCGCCGAGCCCAGAGCCTGAACTAAAGCCATCGCGCATGGCCTGTTCCAGATTGGGAATGCCGCTGCCCCAGTCTTCAACAACCACGATAATTTTTAATTGATTGCGGCTAGAGGCGTTCTGAATCAGGCAGATTCCTTCACCGGCATATTTAATTACATTGCGAGTGAGTTCAGAAATTGCAGTCGCCAGCCGAGTCTGGTCAGCCAGTCTAAACCCGAGCTGACTGGCCAGCTCACGCCCATGCTGACGGGCAATTAGAATATCGTTCTGGGTCTTAATGGGAATCGGTTCTAAGCTCATTGGCTTAAGCCCTTTTAGCAATTAGCTTGTAGAGCTTTTCGACACCCTGATCCAGATTCAGTGCGGCTTCAACCCCAATCAGCTCACGGCCCATTTCAACTAAAGTCAGAGCCACAGAAGGCTGCATGCCGCAAATCACCACTTCAGCGCCCAATAAACGTACCATATCTGCGGTTTCATTCAGTACGCGGGCCATATACGAATCGACAACATCCAGCGACATAATATCGATTACAATCCCTTTGGCCTGGGTCTTTGCCACTTGATTGAGCACATCGGACTGAAAATCAAGCGCGTCCTGATCGGTTAAATCAACCTGAATCGAAGTCAGCAGAATATCTTTTAAGCGCAAAATCGGGATTTTCATATGCGATCCGCAATCTGCTTGCCCAACAGGCGAAACGCTTTATTAATGCCTGACTGCAGCGAGCCCAACGTGCGGATTTCGCGCATATCAATGCCTAAAGTCACCAGAATCTGAGCGCTCTCGGGGCTAATCCCGGTTAAAATCACTTCTGCGCCTAACATCCGGGCGGCGGCTACGGTTTTCATTAA
>CAJYHH010000770.1 GCA_913773825.1 Candidatus Sericytochromatia bacterium
TACGCAGGTTGCGCTGGGGAGCAGGAGGCTCTGGCAGATCCAGCCAGATTTCCCAGGCCTGTTTACGCAGGGCGTTCATCCATTCGGGCTCAGCCTGCTGAGGCAGCAGGGCTGAGTCATAATCTTGGGTCCAGTGTTTCACTGTCAATTCCGTACTCATAACTAGCCGATTGATCCTTCCATTTCGAGCTGGATCAGCTTGTTGAGCTCAACGGAGTATTCCATTGGCAGTTCTTTGGTGAACTCTTCAATAAAGCCATTGACGATCATCAGGCGCGCTTCTTCATCACTTAAGCCACGGCTCATCAGATAAAAGAGCTGTTCATCGCTGATTTTAGATACTGTCGCTTCATGCTCAACCCGGACGTTATCTTCGTCAATCTGCATGGTGGGGTAAGTGTCAGAACGGCTATGGGCGTCCATTAACAGCGCGTCACAGCGCACGTTAGACTTGACGCCGTGGCAGCCAGGCAGGACTTTAATCAGTCCACGATAGCTGGTGCGGCCGCCGTCTTTTGAAATCGACTTAGACGTGACAACAGAAGACGTATTAGGTGCTAAGTGCATAATCTTGGCACCGGCGTCCTGATGCTGGCCTTTACCGGCCCAGGCAATAGAGAGGATCTCGCCGCGAGCGCCTTCACCTTTGAGCCAGACAGCCGGGTATTTCATCGTCAGCTTAGAGCCGAGATTGCCGTCAACCCATTCAACGGTGGCGTTAGCATGGGCAATGGCGCGCTTGGTGACGAGGTTATAGACATTGTTAGACCAGTTCTGGATCGTGGTATAGCGGATTTTAGCGCCGTCCATTGCGATCAGCTCAACCACTGCTGAATGCAGCGAATCGGTGCTATAGGTCGGGGCGGTACAGCCTTCGATATAGTGAACCGAGCTGCCTTCGTCAGCAATAATCAGGGTGCGTTCAAACTGACCCATGTTTTCAGTGTTAATGCGGAAATAAGCCTGCAGCGGAATTTCAACTTTAACGCCTTTGGGGACATAAATAAAGCTGCCGCCAGACCAGACGGCTGTGTTCAGGGCAGAGAACTTATTGTCACCGCTGGGAATAACCGTTCCCATATATTTTTTGACTATTTCAGGGTATTCCCGCAGACCAGAATCCATGTCGGTGAAGATCACGCCGAGTTTTTCGAGGTCTTCACGGATGCTGTGGTAAACCACTTCTGATTCATACTGAGCGGTGACGCCAGCTAAGAATTTCTGCTCAGCTTCGGGAATGCCCAGGCGGTCAAAGGTTTTACGGATATCTTCAGGGACGTCATCCCAGTTGCGCTCTTGTTTTTCGCTGGAGCGCACATAGTAATGAATATTGTTGAAGTCGATGTCGTTAAGCATCTCTGAGCCCCACTGGGGCATGGGCTTATCGTTAAAGAGCTTCAGAGCGCGCAGACGGAAGTCCAGCATCCACTCGGGCTCGTTTTTCATCGCTGAGATTTTGCGGACAATTTCTTCAGTCAGGCCTTTGCCAGACTTAAAGACGTATTTGTCTTCGGGATCATGAAAACCGTATTTATAGTCGCGATCAATATCATTGAGTTCGCTGAGGGTCTTGTCGCGCTGGGTGCGCTTTTCATTGAGGGCGTCGTTGACGGTGGCCATAAGTATCCTCCTTAGACCTCTTTAGACCTGGGCCGGCTGGCGGAATTCGTTTTCAATCAGCTCATAGCCATGAGCTTCGAGTTCAAGAGCAAGTTCTTTAGTCCCTGATTTAACAATTTTGCCTTCAAACAAAATATGTACAAAGTCAGGTTCGATGTAGTTCAGCATGCGCTGATAATGGGTAATAATCAGCATGCCCATATCGGTGTTTTTAGCGGCGACGGCGTTAATGCCGTCGCAGACAATGCGCAGGGCGTCAATGTCAAGACCTGAGTCCGTTTCGTCGAGTAAGCACAGCGAAGGCTCAAGCAGCGCCATCTGCAGAATTTCATGGCGCTTTTTTTCACCACCTGAAAAACCTTCGTTTAGGTAGCGGCGCACAAATTCTTGCTTCATGTCGAGCAGAGACATTTTTTCGTTGAGCTCTTTACGGAACTCTTTGACGCTGACGTCACGGCCACGACGGGCTTTGAGCATATTGCGCAAAAACTGAAACACTTTGACGCCAGGGATGACCATCGGGTACTGGAAGGCCAAAAACAGACCTTTGCGGGCGCGTTCGTCAGGGCCCATTTCCAGCAGGTTTTCGCCCTGAAACAGAACTTCACCCTGGGTGATTTTGTAATTGGGATGCCCCATCAGCGCGTAAGACAGGGTACTTTTGCCAGAGCCATTAGGGCCCATCAGGGCGTGCTTTTCGCCAGCCTGGATGACCAGGTCGACACCTTTGAGAATTTCTTTCTCCCCGACGGTGACATGCAAGTCGCGAATGTGCAGGGCGGGCTGTTGAGACATGCTTAAGTTTTCCTCGTAAATAATCTCGTAAAGAGTCGTGTTAAATCTGTTTGATTACTCATAGTCCACTCAGTGAAGGCAACGGAAACTCGCCAAACAAGCGTTGTTCCAGACCCCCTTCTTCTTTGAGCAGATCAGCTAGGGTCAGGTTATCTAATATCCGGTAAACGTGGCGGGCCACCATCAGCCAGACCGGGCGCACCGAACAATTGCCCATATGAATACAGGCGCTTTGGTTACCCGAAAAATGCTGGCAGATATCAGTAAAGAAGTCACCATCAACTCCTCGGACCAGATCACCGACGCGAATTTCGTCAGCGGGACGTGAGAGCTGATAGCCTCCGTACATGCCGCGTACACTTTTGACCAATCCGGCCTTACGCAGCTGGGAGAGAATCTTTTCGACATAGGCCACAGAGAGTCCTTCGCGAACGGCGATTTCCTCTGCTGAAACAAGCGGCTGCTCATTCGCGGAGCGGGCCAGCTGCAGCAGGCAGCGTAGGCCATATTCCTCAACGGCAGATATTTTCATGCTTGGCTTCCCGGTTTCCAACCATATTGGTTTCTGTCTTAGGTTCAGTCTACCATCGAAGCATAAAGCAGACAAGATATTCTGATTTTAAAGCAGAAGAACTCGTCAAGTTATCTGAATAGGCTTCAAATCATGTGTTTGTGGGATTTTTTGCTTGAGTAAATATTACTTTTAGCTACTCAGACATCAAGCAAAGATAATTTAGAGACAACCCTGATTTAATCTTGACTCCCTACTAATATGACGCTTTGTTTGATCTCGTGCGGCTCTTGCGCTGATGCCTGTCCAAACAAAACAAAGAATAAGCCCGGAACCTGATTTCACAAAAGCGTAAGCAAGTTCCGGGCCGTCAGTTCATTAACAATCAAGCCTTAAATAGACACTCAATTACATCCCAAGGTTACATACTAAGGGACACTTCTCTGATTGCAGCGATCAGCATATTAAAGGATTTGTCCGGAGCCCGTAACCTCCGGTAACAGTCACACTGGAGCTCAACTCGTTTTAGCCACGATTTAGCTTAAGTAAGTTAGGCCCACTCAATGGTATACAGGACCGCAATGATCCCCAGCACATACCAGAGTTCCATAATTTTTAAACCTCAGCTTTAAGTTTTCTGAAGCCCAAAAGAGGTAATTCAGCAGTGCTGTGATGTTGAATGGATCCCCTTGAAAAAGCCCTTGCTTCAGTGGCTTGTGTATTTATCTTCTCATGAGCGTTGCAAAAATGCAATAAAAAATTTCGCCAAAAGTTATTTTTTTGTCATCTAGATCAAATCTAGGGCTGGGGTTGATTTTTAGCACTAATAATCATCTTTGCTTAAAGTAATCTCAGGTTTGCGAGATGAATTTTATTTATATGTTCGGATAATTATGACGAAAATATAAAGACTTGATTGACTCATTGATTAAAAAAATTGCCCTTTGACGTTTGCAGATTTTATGGCAAAATGATCAGATAAAGGCGTTCTTTTCTCGCTTTTGAAGAATATTCTTGTTCTTTAAATTAATCATAATTCAAGCATAAGAATGTTTTCAAACAGCTGACGGATAGAATTAAGCATCCCCAATCAACATCGCGTAAGGTAATCGCCATGAAAAAAATTATTGCTCTTTCTACTTCCTTGCTCGCTATCAGCCTGACTACAGCATGTGGTCAAACTCCGATGCAGATGGTTCCTCAACAAAATCCGGCTGCACAGAATGCGGTTAACGCTCAGAGCAATACAAATACGGGTGCTAAAACCGTCAGCCTGACCAAAG
>CAJYHH010000771.1 GCA_913773825.1 Candidatus Sericytochromatia bacterium
GGCCTAAAAAGCCCGCAGCAGGCGCTCACGTTGCTTGGGCAAATCTAGCTGGCTACATTTCAGCGCTAGTTGTGAATCAGGTACAGCCTTGAGAATGCTGGCCCAAAGATCCAATACATGAGAATTAAGCTTATACAGGCGATTGGCTGTGCCAAAAGTAATGTAGCCATTTTTAAGGCTCGGAGGGGGGGTTAAGGGCAGCTGTAACAGAACTTCTGGCGGGTCCCAGCGCAGATGATGCCGCACCTGAACCACTTCTTCTGTGTTAAAAGGCGCCAGATTAGGCGGAACAATGGCTGGATCAGCCAGGCGATAATCAACCGTTTTGAGACCTGTGGTGGCAATAATCCCCAGCCCCAATGTGGCCTGGACAGGAGCCAGACGTTGGGCAAACAGATCCAGTCTGCAGCCTGCCGTATGGCCCGATAAATCAACCAGAATATCAATCCCATCGGCCTGGATTAAACGGGCTGCTTGACGGGTGCTGAGCGTCTGTAACTCTCGCCAATGGTCACAGTGCTGTTTAAACCAGTTGGTGGTTTCATCTATCTGAGTTGAGTTTGAATAGATATATACTTCAAAAAAACGCGGATCGTAATACTGAAACAAAGGGCTACAGACTCGAGCCAGCGCGTGATTGCGAAAATCCCCACTGACATAGCCTACTTTTAAGCGGCGCCAGGGCTCAGGAGAAGGGTTGAGCGCGGAAGGCTGGGGCAGCGGCTGATAAAAATCTGAAGCCCTTTGAAACCATTCAAACACCTGCGGTGGATTTAAATCCTGGCTGGCCATTAAAATATACAGCAGTTGGCTATATAGCTCACGATGGCCTGGGAAGGCTTTAAGGGCTTGCTCTAATAAACGTCGGGCTTCAACTGGCTCACCGTTATTAAATTGTTCCTGGGCTAATTGATGCCATTGTTCTGGAGGCATCAAAGTAGAAGGGGAGAATTTCATCAGTGCTCTCGTGTCTGTTTAGATGGCTATCATTGTAACATCTGCGATCTAAGCTGATGATTAGACAAAGATGGCCGACAAATCCTTTAAGGCTTAGCGCAGTAAACTGGCGTTACCAAGGCGAAAATGCCAGCAAGGCTGGCCTTCAGCATCTACTTCAATCAGCTGACGATGATTGTCATAGGCAATTAAAGTATGGCCATCAGGCAGGCGTTTACAATAGCTGGGGTTTTCTAATGGCAAAACCTGTAAACCTGAATACTGCCAGATAATTGAGCGATTAGGCGCCACTTCAATCACGCGATGGTTGCGGGTATCTGCAATTAAAGTTGAGCCCTGAGGCAGTCTGACGGCATATTCCGGGCAAGAGAGCTGATTGGGGCCGTTGCCGACACGCCGTGACTGGCCATAAGACCAGACCACTGTGCCATCGCGGCTAATTTCAAGCACCTGCTGTAAAGCCCAATCCACATACAGAATGGTGCCTGTACCCTGCTCAGCTGCAAAGTAAGGACTGACAAGCCGTGCCGGGTGTTTAAATTCCCAGACTTTATCACCCCGATGATTGAGTTCAACCAAACGGCGATGACCCTGGTCTGCCACTAATAAATTGCCCGCCAGGGTTTTCCAGACGCTGCGGGGAGTGTTAAACAGCTCAGAGCTTTTATCACCCAGGCTTAAAACAACCTGTTTACTCTTGATATCAACTTCAAAGACACGCTGGGCAATCGTATCCGCCACGAATAAGCTGTCTTCAGTCACCGCGATCTGGCCGGGGCGCTGTAAGCGGGTTTCGGAATCCTCGCCAATATGCCAGACCGGTCTGCCGATTCTATCAATTTGCAGAATCAGGCGATGGGTGCGATCAATCATATACAGCGGGGTATCTAACAGCGCAGAACGCTTATAACGCTTTACTTTTGAACGTTCTGCGCGCTCGGCATCCAGCTCCCGTTTGACTTCTAACAGGCGATGAAAGGTCGCCATCAGCTTAGAACCTAAATCTTCACCGTCAATTTTGCGATTTTTAAAGCGTTCAACAATCTGTTCCATCGTCAGCAGACGATACTGATAAAACGAACGCGTATACTGCTCAGCTTTTTGCTGGGGATCTTCCTGAATCTCAACCCGGTGAACCAGATGTTCAATCAGAGAAGACCAGATCAGGCGATTTTTAGCCGGCATAATTTCAATCAGCTTAGTCTCATCAATCAAGACCAGGTTTTGTTTATGGCCACGCAACACCTGAGTGGGCTTGTCCATGCGCATGGCTGGGCCCATTTCTTCTTTAAAATAAAAACACTCAGCGATCAGATCCCCTTCGGGGTCCAACTCCAGCACCCGAAAATTGCCGGCATCTACAATCAGAGTGTGGTCATTTTCAAGCCGCTGGGCATAGCAGGGCTGATTTAATCCCAGCTCAGCACCATAGGTTTTAATCAAAGCCAAATCGCTGCGTGAGACTTCCAGCACGCGATGATTGCCTGTATCCGCAATCAAAGCAGTGCCCTGATAAGTCCACTGCAGATCAGACGGACTGTTTAGTTGATTGTCAGCAGTTCCAGCTTTGCCTTTTGAGCCGTATTGCCACTGAATTTTATTGGCCGCATCAACTGCCAAGACGCGATGATGGCCCTGATCGACAATTAAATACAGCTGACTTTCTTCAAAAAAGCTTGCTTTAACCGGCTTGTTTAAAGCGGCGTCCATGTTTAAGCGCTGATTTAAGGCCCATTTGATCTGGCCGCTAGGACCCGTTTCATAGACCTGAGCCAGCTCTTGATCGACAATCAGCAGATTTTGATTGGCTAACCTCATAGCGGAGACAGGCTGAGTCCAGAGCGGAATATGCGGATTGTTAAAACTGACGCTTTCGCGTTCAAGTGACCATTCTAAAGTGCGGTTCTGATCCAGTTGAAGCACCCTGCCTCTCACGGGATCGGCCAGCAAAAGATGAAACAAGGGCAGATGAGCGGCGGGGTTAAGGGACTGGTGTTTGCGAACTTCAAGACGCTCAGGGCTGTCGAGCTCCAAGCTACAGTTTTCACAATCCCAGCTTTTTAAATCATGTGTACAGGCCGGACAGATTTTAGGCGGATTTAAACGGGCTTCATGTCGGGCACGTTCCATCAACAAAAGCACTTCTTGACGAGTCAGAAGTGTATTAAGACTCTGTTCAGTCACGAGGTCAGGAATCTGCACATCGGCAAAATCATGATGCTGTAAAAACTGACGAATACTTTCAGCCTCATGCTCTAAGCGCGCTAAGGCCTCAGGCTGGCTGGCCAGTTCAATTTCTGTCTGCTGATACAATTTAGCGCTTAAAGCCGTCACAATCACCGGGATCGCAAACTCAGGCTCTAGGTCAATCGTGGGGGCTACTTGAGGGACCAGGCTCGGAACCAAACCCTGGCCTTCTTCGGGGCCATCAGGGTCATCTAAATCAACCACATTTAAACTACTCAGCTGCTGGGTGCTAATCAGGCCAGCGGCTAATAATAGCTCAAGCGGCTTTTTTTGAAAATCTGCAAAACCCGTGGTATACGGAAAGGCCAAAGCAGCGGGACGTTGATCGCCTGCTTGATCTTTTAAGGCCAGACGCTGAAGGGTTTTAGCTTTGTCAGCCTGAATAATCGTCAAAATCGGGGTTAAGGGTTCAGGTTCATCTAAATAGGTCACCAGCACTAAATGACGCCGGTCAGGCGTCAGCATCATGAGATCCTGGGGATCCCCTTTGACATTGCTAAACAGCTCACCCTTTAGCGAAATTTCGCGAATCAGCTCACGGGAGTCCAGATGTAAATACATCAGGCTGCTTGTGGG
>CAJYHH010000772.1 GCA_913773825.1 Candidatus Sericytochromatia bacterium
CACCTGCACAGTTGGGGCGATGATTGTTACTGATCAGATTCTCGGGCGTGCAAATCCCTGGGCTGAGCTCTATGATCCATCCCGTAAACCGTTTAAAGCGCTGGTTGAATATGTCAAAGAAAATGCCAATGTTGCTGCAAGTTTAGTCAGCGATTTGCTCAGTCCGGCAGAGGTAAATTCAGCCCGAGACATTCAGCGCGGCTGTGGGGCGCTGCTAAGCCAGAAAGGGCAAAAACTGGCTGTCTATCGCGATCTGGCGGGCAAACTTCATGCCTGTTCGGCCACATGTACCCACTTAGGCTGTACGGTTCACTGGAACACAGCGGAAAAGAGCTGGGACTGCCCCTGTCACGGTTCACGCTTTAGCATTTATGGGGACGTTCTGACGGGCCCGGCTGCCAAACCCTTGCTGCAAATTGAGCTTGAGGATGCTGATGACTGGCATCAGGATGTTGCGAGCTAAATCAGGCAATTAAACTTTAAAACTAACAGGCTCAGCCTGACAAATATCTGAATAATTGTTAGATCATTTGTCAGGCTGTAGGCGTTAGCCGGTTCGCATAGCGATTGTCGAAGCATCAGGCTTTAGTTTGGCCTGATAAGCTTAGATGTGGTTTAGCCGATACCCATGTTTTCAAGCAGCAGATCCAGCTGGGGTTCAAGCGCTTCGAGTTGTTTGCCGCCCATATGATGGCTGATTGCGCGGTCTGGGTCTTTTAGACCATGGCCTGTGAGTACGCAGACAATCCGGCTGCCGGCTTTAACCCGACCCGCTTCAGCTTGTTTAAGCAGACCGGCAACTGAAGCGGCTGAGGCCGGTTCACAGAACACGCCTTCTTTGGTAGACAGCAAAGCATAAGCGGCCAGAATCTCGTTGTCACTGACTTCGTCGATATGGCCTTTAGA
Source organism: Candidatus Sericytochromatia bacterium (assembly GCA_913773825.1). Taxonomy (GTDB): domain Bacteria; phylum Cyanobacteriota; class Sericytochromatia; order UBA7694; family UBA7694; genus CAJYHH01. The sequence goes on from CAJYHH010000772.1 coordinate 907, forward strand.
TTCTTCCAGGGCAGCTTCAGCATATTGCCAGCTGGCGGGGTTGCCAATTCGGATTGCTGTAGCAATGGTTTCGGGTTTTTCAAAGCGGCGTTTGTGCACCAGTGGTGCGGCACCACTCGCTTGAAAACCCCACATCTGCGGCAGAGAATCACTTTTGCCGACTTCGTGATAGGTTTTAAAACCTTTCCAGTAAGCGGTGATATTGCCAGCGTTACCAACAGGAATAGAAAGAATATCCGGTGCAAAGCCAAGCTGGTCGCAGACTTCAAAAGCACCGGTTTTCTGGCCTTCGATGCGGTAGGGGTTAACGGAGTTAACCAGTGTAACAGGATGTTTGTCGCAGATTTCGCGTACGAGTTCAAGCGCGACATCAAAGTTGCCTTTGATCGGCAAAACTTGTGCGCCGTGGGCAATTGCCTGTGAGAGTTTGCCTAGCGCCACATAGCCGTCAGGCACCAGAATAAAGCCCTGCATGCCTGCACGCGCCGCATAAGCTGCCATTGAGGCTGATGTATTGCCCGTTGATGCACACATCACGGCTTTTGAACCCGCTTCCGCTGCTTTTGAAATCGCCATCGTCATGCCGCGATCTTTAAACGAACCGGTTGGATTGAGCCCTTCATATTTGAGCCAGACCTGAGCACCGGTGCGCTCACTCAGATAAGGGGCGGGTACCAGGGGTGTATTGCCCTCAAGCAGAGTTACAACCGGGGTGTTTTCGTCAACAGGCAGATATTCCTGATAGCTGCGAATTAATCCTTGCCACATAAGGTCCTCTTTAAATTGGCTGGTAGCGGCTTGCGAGTTGCCAGTCGCTTATTTAAGAATCTTGCAAAATGCTTCTACAGCATAACGCGAAAGCGGAGAGATGGTTGAGAGATCGTTGGGTGCAAGCGGAGCTTGCGGTTGGATGTTTAGAGCGACTTTGTCGCGGTTTAGATCAGAGACTCGCTAAACCGCGACAAAGTCGCGCCCACAGACGCTGTAAGCGTCACTAAACAGGCGAGCCTGGGAGCCCCTAAACCCTCTCCTACACCCTTGTATCAATCTGTTTATAAACATTTAGACCCGGTGCAGCTCTAAGAATACCGGGCGTTTCAGCGTCTGTATTTTCTTCGGGCTCAGGCTGGAGTTTAGGTCCTGGCGGGCGAATCAGATAGACTAAAAAGCCCGTGACGCGGTCAGGAAATTTAAGCCAGTCGCTCAGTGGCTCAAATTCAAATTTAGCTAAGCCTGCTGCATTAATGGTGCTGTCCTGATGCAGGCTAATCCCCTGGTTGAGCCTGATTTTGCCCTGGCCCTGCAGGCCAAAGGCGCGAAGCATTAGAATCAGTGGGGTCCAGGCATAGCGACTATGAAACTGGATCTGGAGATTGAGAGGTTTATCAAGCTTGAGGCGATCAAGCAGAATATAGCCCAGATAGCGAATCCGTTCAGCTTCATCAGGTAGCTCTAGAGGCCCATCATTTTGTTTAAAACGGGCGGTATTGTTTTCCATCGAAAAGCTTTGTTGGGCTTCAAGTACCGCCTCAACTGACTGGATATCCCGATAGCCGTCGATAATATTAAACAGGGGCACTGTTGGCTGCAGCGTCTGAGCCAGAGCTGTGACTTCAGGCGTGGTCATCATAGCAAGCTTACCTCTGGGAATATTATAATCCTGAGGCTGTATCTGAAGCAGTCTTTGTGAGTGAGATTGCGAAAATGATACTCATCTAAAGGGCGCCTAGAGAGGGCGTGAATGGATAATACTCTTTTAGGTTGATCGGGCCATATCCTGCTGCTGCATAATCGCGAAACAGTTCTGTTTTGCCAAAGTCAGCGTCGATCGATAAATAAAACTCTATCCAGAGCTTGAGTTTTTGGCTTAGCCGGGGATATTTTTGACAGAGGCTCTGGAGTTTTTTCGGCTCACTAAACGCCATGCCAGAAAAAATATTGATGTCTTCTTCAAGGCTTGCCATTGAGTAGCGAGTCAGAATGCCTGCCTGGTACTGAGCCTCGCTGGTTGTATGGGGATTACCACCTTGTTTAAGAGCCTGCAGG
>CAJYHH010000773.1 GCA_913773825.1 Candidatus Sericytochromatia bacterium
CCAAACTTTTTGATCGGGTTTGTGTCTTGGGCAAAGGCACAGTTATGGGTAATCCCGCGGGTCAAATTGCCTGGGATTATATTCAGCGCAAAAACGCCTGGGAAAAAGCGCGGGCTGAATGGCAAAATGCCCTGGAAGCCTCTCGCAAAAATATTTTAGCCAAGCTTAAAAATCCGCCAGCTGAAGAGACCCGTGAAGTCTATGTGCTGACCGCAGAATTTGAAGAGATTATCACCAGTTGTTCAGACCCCGCTGAGCGGGCCGCATTAGTCTATGCCTTAAGTGGTGAGGCTTTTGCCAGTTTAGTAGATGCCAGTCAACAGGCGCCTGATCAATTTAATCGCCGCTTAAATCAGCTCTATGGCGAACGCTTGTCTCAGGTCAAAGCCAGCCAACTTTCTGCTCGTCTGGCCGGTAAGCTCAAGCGCAATCTCACCCAGATGGGCCAGTGGCGCGAAAACTACTGGCGTGAGTTTCAGCATCTGATGCAGGAACTGGGCCATTGGGAAGGCACGGAATGGCTCGAAAAATGGCGCTCAGGCAAAAAAGGCAAAATTGAGCTCGAAAAACCCAAAGCACCCATCATCTCAACACCAGCGCCCCCAAAAGATGATCTAGCGGACATGCTGGCTCAAAACGACAAAATGCTGGATAAAATCCGCGGTCGCCGTATGTTAGAGCCTCATGAACTGCCGCCGGGGATGTTCAAAGATCGCTATGACAACGTCACCCGCGAACAGCGCAAAGTGCTAGAGCTCTTGTCGCGCCCCGATCGCTTAGAAGAGCTGTTTGACTTGGTCTCAGATCAGCCCGCCTGGAATAACCCACCCGCTGCTTTACGGCATCTGGCGATTGAGACCTTTTCGCGCTATTGCCTGACCGATATGGACACCATCAAACAAGTTTATTTGTTTATTGCCGGTGACGAGTACTTTGATCTGGCCAAAGACCTGATTGCGATTGTTGAACTGACTTATCATAAGCTGGTGAGTTTATTTAAAAAAGACCCCAAACTGACCTTTAGTGATGCCCTAGATATTTTGGATGAAATCCAGGCTGAAGAAGCTGAACGCGCCAGGTTAAACTCACGAGAGTATAAACAGTCTGCAGCAGCTCAATATGCCCGTTTTAATCAGCCGGGCTAAAGTGACAAGACTTTACCAGGACCAGAGCTCTCGCTTATTATGGGCAAGAGCTCTGGCCATAGGCTAGCGATCAGCAAACAATCTGCAAACAAGTAGCCAGGGAGAACGCCATGACAGCTTTTCAATCAACCGTGTTCGCCTCGCTGTTTGGACTGCTGTCATTGACGCTAGCTGCGTGGGCCGGCCCTGCTGGACCAACATCTCAAGATCTCGCTCCTGTGGTGCAATCAGATTTTGAGCCCTTAGACTGTCCGGCCCAAGTACCAGCAGATATCTGCGGCTATATTAGCGTGCCCGAAAAGCGCTCTAAGCCTGGGCGAATGATTCGTTTATTTGTGATGATCGTGAAGCAGA
>CAJYHH010000774.1 GCA_913773825.1 Candidatus Sericytochromatia bacterium
TTCTTCGCTTAAATCAAAGCCATATTCATCCATTAGCCAGCCAGGCTCCAGCACAATAAACGCCACTTCTGGATCATCAAGAGATCGCAACCAATAAAAAGGCGTCTCAGGATCGTAGACTGACAGCTCATAGCGCAGCAGGTGCTCAAAACCCAGCAGCCCCTGTCCAACAAAGGTCAACTCACGTGTGCGCTGCTGTAAAACAGGCTCGCCAGCAAGAGTAGACATTAAAAGCACCTCCGGTGCGCTGGTAGCATCAAGCACTTAGCTCGGAGCAGGTGGCTCATAGCTGTTGACTTAGGGCTCCAGTCATTGATTTTTAAGCATTATGCCATAGCTCAGTCCTGAGCCGCCGCAAGCATGTTCGACTGCAATTATGCGCCTGCAGCCTGACCTTGATCGCCTTCAGCGATCGCCAAAAAAGACTGAGCCACAGCTTCAAACTGTGAGCTCAGACGGGCATCAATTTCTCCAGCCCGACTTTCAATCCGACAACCCCCAGGTTCTATACGTTCATCAGGCTCAATGACAATTTCTAAAGCCAGATTCTGAATCTGAGACAGGGAAAAATGCAGCAGCTCAATATCTTCGGGATGAACATAAATATTAACATCCACTCGCTGACCTAAACGCTCTAAGGCATCTCGCGTCACGCGCACCAGCACCTGCTCATTGATAATCGGCTCAATTTTAAGAATTTTGCGCACAATTTGTAAAACCAGCCGCACCACCTCTGACTCAGCCCCGGCTAACAGACGGGCCCGATCTGCATGAGCTGCCGTCATGACTTGCTGAAACTGATCCAGGGTCTGCGTCAATCGATTCAGACCCTCTGCCTCACCCCGACTGATGCCCTCAGCATGGGCCTGGGATTCAATTTGATGCACACGCTGCTGAGCCTCAGACAAAAGCCTGACGGCTTCAGCCCGTGCTTCGCCCATCACAGCTTCAGCCTGTTTTTCAGCCTGTACAAGTAAATCACGACAGCGCGCTTCGGTTTCCGCCTGCAGGCGCTCAGCCTGTTCACGCAAAGTTTCAACTTCTGGATCAGGCTGAGGCGCACCGGGTGCCCCAATCTGAAACCGCAAATCGGCCAATTGGGCCTGTTTAATAATGCGCGAAGACTCAGATGACAATATCTTCTCCGCCGTGGCTGATAACGATTTCACCCGCTTCCTCCAGGCGTCGGATCACGTTAACGATCTTCTGCTGAGTCTCTTCAACGTCTTTGAGTCTGACAGGTCCCATCGCTTCCATATCATCCCGCAGCATCGTGGCGGCGCGTTCAGACATATTGCGGTAGATTTTATACTGAACATCGTCACTGGCGCCTTTTAAGGCCAATGCCAGATCTTTAGCGTCGAGTTCACGCAATAGACGCTGAATACTGCGGTCATCAAGAATAATAATATCGTCAAAGACAAACATCAGCTTTTTGACAGACTCTGCTAACTCAGGATCAAAGCGCTCAAGGTTTTCAATAATATTGCGTTCAGTGCTGCGGTCAACCCGGTTTAACACTTCACTCAGACTTTTAACGCCGCCTACAAAGTGGCCGCGATCTTGTTTGAGTACAGATGCAAATTTAGACTGTAAAATGGCTTCAATATCTTTCACCACTTCCATTCCCGCACGCTCCATGGTTGCCATGCGGG
>CAJYHH010000775.1 GCA_913773825.1 Candidatus Sericytochromatia bacterium
AAAAGCACCACTGAATCATCAAGCCGGGTTTTGGCTGCTTGATAATTACCGGGCTCAAGCGCATTTAACAGTTCAAGGCGTGCGGGGCCAAAAGCTAAAGGCTCAGCCAAGGAGCAGAGATCACCCAAGACCGAGCCAGCCTCAACAGAGGCCAGTTGATCTTTATCACCTAATAAAATCAGCCGGGCCTGTTGGGGAATCGCCCAAAGCAGTTTGACCATTAAGGCCAAATCAATCATCGAGGCTTCATCCACCAGCACTAAATCATAGGGCAAAGGTAACTCACGCCCATGGCGAAAACGCACGGAGCCCCAGCGAGCGCCTAATAAGCGATGTAAGGTCATAGCCGGTAAATTCTGCAGCTGCTCTCGCAAGGACTCTGGCAAAAAATCCATGTTTTTGACGCTACCTTTAAGCGCGTCTTTGAGTCGGGCGGCAGCTTTACCCGTCGGAGCCGCCAGGGCAATTTTTAAATTGGGTTCACGCTCTAAAAGTAAAACCAGCAATTTGGCAACGGTGGTGGTTTTACCGGTGCCGGGCCCGCCTGAAATCACCGTTAAACGATTGGCTAAAGCATTTATCACCGCTACTTTTTGCCAGTCTGTACTTTGCAGCGGTTTAAACAGACGCTCTAGCCTGGGGCGTAGCTCATCGGGCTGTAGTGAAATTTGGGAATGAGAATCGGCCTGGCGCTCATTAATCCAGCGGGCGAGTTCTTGTTCATAATGCCAATATCGCGCTAGATACAGACGCTGGCCACAGAGCATCAGCGGGCGCAGGTTTTCTCGCGCCTGCTCAGCGCTCACCAGCCCTTCTGGCATTAAAGCAATCACAGCAGGCATATGTTTAAGAGCCTCTAACCAGTGATTGAAGTCCGGATAGACAGGCGAATCCGGTAGTTCAGGATCAATCGGCTGGCCTGCAAAATGCTGAAGCTCCGCACAGGCATGCTGGCCGGCGGTCTGGCTGCTGGCCAATAAGACGGCGAATAATAGCTCAGGATTCGCTTGTTCTGCGGCCAGATCGCAGACAAAGCGACCCAGAGCCCAATCTAAAGGGCCAATCTGGCTGCTGTCCGTTAGTTTTAGACGTAATTGCTGCTCAAAGACGTCTAATTGGCTTTGAGTGTTTGGGGCGCTTTGAGTCTGCTCCGTCTGAAGCGGGGGTGATAACTCAGACATCGCTGCCTCCTAGCTGCTGTGACAGTTTAACAATTAATTCTGCTGGAGGCTTAAAGCAATAAACGCCGGTTATAGGGTCTGAATCCGCTAAGGCCAGGCCGCGTAAAAACTGAAAATAAGCGCCCCCTAAATGTAGCTCTGGCTGATAATTAGGCAGCCGGCTTAAGAGCTGGCGATGCAGCGCTGTCAGATACAACAGCGCTTGTAATAACTGGCCGTTCTCACGCAGCTCAGACTCCAGACCTTCAGCAGGGTAATCTGCTGGCGTCGGGCCTAAATAAGTTGATTTATAATCCAGCACATACCAGCGCGACTGCCATTCAAATAATAAATCTAAGCGTCCATGCATCAGTCCGGCAGATAAACGCTCCTGCTCCCAGCCTGTGTCTTCGGGCAAATAGTCTTTGAGTAAGCTTTCAATCCCTGTCATCATCTGCGCTTGCAGCGGAAAATAAAACCCGGCTTCGCGCTGAAAAATCTGCAGTTGATTCAGACTCAAATCAGCTAATTGAGGATCTAGTGGCCGGGTTAAGGCCCGATAAATCAGGCCTTCGACTTCTGTTTCAAAGCCCTGCAGCTCAGGACAAGCCGGAATCTGACGCTGGACTAATTTTTTAATTTCACGGGGACTGGCTTTAAAATCAGCTAATTCAAGTAAGCGATGTAAAAAACTGCCTACCTGACTGCCACCGGGCAAACTGCCTTCATCACGGCGCTCAGGCAAAATCAGCGGATCACGAGCGGGCTTAAGGCTGCTAAAGCTGCTCATGCGCCAGCTGACGGGCACGTTGCGGGTTAAACGCTGAGCCTGATAATCATCTGGATGGGGCCTGATCTGGTCAGCAGCTGTTAATTCTGACGCAGAGGGTGAGGGTTTGGCTTTAGGCAGCGGTAACAAAGCCAGTTCAAAGCGCTGAAGCAGGCTTGTAACGGTATCGGGCTCTAACACTTCACCACTTAGGCCCAATAAATAACCCAGCGCTGACCAGGCACATTTATTGACTTTGGCGTTGGGTGAATCCTTTTGCCAGACCCAGGCGACATAGCAGCGCTTTTTGGCTCGGGTTAAGGCCACATAAGCAAGACGAATACTTTCTGCCTGAAGCTCCATTTTTTGGCGCTGAGCGTATTTGTTCTCTTTGCGCTGCGAGCCTGTAAAAGGCTCAATCCAGATTAAACGGGAATCCGTGTTCTGATCAAAACAGCTGACAATGCCTGAGTCCTCTGCATCGTTCCAGAGCCAAGGACAAAAAACAATCTCAAACTCAAGGCCTTTGCTGCGATGGACGGTTAATAAGCGCACGGCATCGCGCTCTGTTTCTAACAACTGGGCCGCTTTATCGCTGCCGTCAGGCTGACGACGAGCCTGTTTGAGCCAGTTGAGCAATCCAGCTGGATTCATGCCGGGCTGTTGCTCTTGCTCAAGCAATAAACCCAATAGCTGGCGTAGATTCGCCAGACGGCGCTCACCGTCTGGGCCAGCAGCTAAGTTCTGACTAATCGGCCGGTCTTTTTCAAGCTTTAACCAAAGTTTGGCAAAACCCTGTTCACGCCACAGATGTAAATAGCCGCCAAAATGAGCCAGAGTTGCTTCCCAGCTTAACAGCTGGGCCTGCAAACTCTGCAGATTAACCGCTGTTTCGCCCCACATCCGGGTTGCCAGCGCCCGTCTCAGGCCCGAATCATCAGGGCGCTGAATCGCGGCTAAAATTTGCTCAAGTTCCCAGGCTTCACGACTGCCCCAGACAGGATCATGAGCATAGGCAACGCTTGGCACATTGAGCTGATTTAACGCTTCTGCAATTAATTTGGCCTGATGATTGCTGCGGGTTAAAACCGCCATTTCAGACGCTTTATGCCCCAGCTGGATTAAACGTGAGATTTCAGCCGCCGTGGCTGCCGCCACCCGACGGTGAGCCTGACCGGCACTTAAATTTTGATCAGATTCCTGCCAAAGAATAAACTCAGGCTCAGAGCTCTCGATGGCAGCTAAAGCAGGTTCAACCGGATCATAGACAATCTCTGGCATGGAGGCATGACCCGCCTGAAAAGCCTGCTCGCGACTAAATAAACTCGCCACGCCCTTTAAAACTCCGGGTAAAGAGCGATAATTCTTTAACAGACTAAAGCGCGCCAAATCCGCTGCCTGGGTGGTTTTAAAATAGGCAAAAATATCCGCCCCACGAAAACGGTAAATCGACTGCTTGGGATCGCCAATTAAAAACATCGGCTGGCGGGTGTTTTCAGGATAGATACTGGCAAAAATATCGTTTTGAATCCGGTCAGTGTCCTGAAACTCATCGATTAAAGCAGCCTGAAAGCGCTCACGTAAAGCATCCGCCAGATAAGCCCCCAAATCACCGCGCAGCGCGGCATGGACATTCAGCAATAAATCATCAAAGGCCACTTGCCCACTCAGCTGTTTGCGCTGACGCAGTTGTTTGGGGAC
>CAJYHH010000776.1 GCA_913773825.1 Candidatus Sericytochromatia bacterium
TCAATCATCAGCTCACGGCAGAGCTGAAGCCGGGCTTGTCTGCTGCTGGTTTCTAATGCTGTCCAGTGTGTCCAGAAGCGCTCAGCAGCCTGAAAAAATTCATGTTCAAGCGTATCTCCTTTTGCTGCGGCAGCCAGTTGACCGGCGCTAAGTTTGCCAATTTCAGCCGGGGCTGGCAGACTCAAATAGGGACCCAGCAAATAGCGAGAGCTTTCGCGCAGCAGTTTGGGCAATCTATCCAGGCGATACTTTTGACCATTTAGCCGTTTTTGGTTTAAAGCTTCGGTCATTAACTGCTCGATCTCTGTGCCGTCCCCCCAGGCACGCTGCATGTCTGCATAAGCCGCTTGTAAGTCCGGCCAGAGTTCGGCTTCTGCTTGAGAGGGTATTGATTCAGCTGTTGCAGCTGTTTCAGCTAAGTCCGGCAAAAGTTTAAACGAGCCTTCTGGTAACCCCAGACTGCTGGCTAAAAGGGTTTCTAAAGTGGCGGGACCCAATGATTCAGCTTGAATAAGCGCCCGCTGCCGCGTTTCAGGCGCTGGATATAAACGAGTTCGCCAAAAGTCTGCAACCGCTTCGCTCACTAAGGCACTTTGATCTTCAAGCAGCTCGGGTGCAAAACTGCCGCCACAGAGCAAAGGCCAGGTTTCGAGCACATTCTGACAAAATCCGTGAATGGTCGAAATAGAGGCTTTATCTAAACTGTCTAAAGCGTTAAGCAATCTGGATGGGGCTTGATCACCAGCACGTTTAAGCAGTTCCAGCAAAACCGGGTCCCTTGCTGGAAGCAATTGCCCAGAATCCGACAGACCAGGACGGCAGAGATCGAGGGCTTCTCTGATTCTGGCGCGAATGCGAGTACGAAGCTCTGCTGTGGCGGCTTCAGTAAAGGTGACAATCAGGATTTGCTCAAGCTTCAGATTTTTTTCGAGCAATAATCTTAAGACTAAGGTCGATAAAGTCCAGGTTTTGCCGGTCCCGGCACTGGCTTCAATTAACACACGCTGATCAAGCGGGCAGTCAAGCAGATTAAAAGCGGGATTAAAGCGTTGATTTGCGGAGTGATGTTCTGTTGTCGTAAAAAAAGTTTCGGTCATGACTCTGCGTCTTCCACTAAGACTTCTAATAAGGGCAGCCAAATCGCTTCTGCTAAAGCCATAAAGTCTGAATTTAAAGGATCTTCGCGAAAACAGATCTGCCATTCCGGGCGCCCTTGTTCAGCTCGATTAAATTTATTGCCGACCCAGGTATTTTCAGCAATCATCAGTGCCTGCTCACTGGCGCGGCCTTTTAAACGTTCTTCAGCAAAGCTCATGGAAGTCCGAGGAAAATAAGCCAAAGGCCGCGTCAGGCCCTCTAAAGTCAATTGAATAAGCGCTTCGAGCTGAGTCT
>CAJYHH010000777.1 GCA_913773825.1 Candidatus Sericytochromatia bacterium
TTTAATGCCCCTAAAGGTCTGTTTCCGATTGTGGGCGAGATGAGCTTTCTGGAACTCAAAGTCCGAGCCCTTTGTGGTCAGGGAATTGAACTGTTTTTAATGACCTCGTTTCATACCCATGCTGCAACGGTTGAGTTTCTGGAGCGGCATGACTTCTTTGGCCATCGTGCCAAAGTCCATCTCTTTCAGCAATTTCGACTACCGCGGATTTATCCAGACGGTGAAGTCCGCAAAATCAATGATGAAATTGACCACGCCACATCCGGGCATGGTGACTTTGTTGAGGCTCTGCGCCAAAGCGGCTTACTTGGCAAATTTTTAAGCAAAGGCGGTCGCTGGCTGCTGTTTTCAAATATCGATAATCTCGGCGCCAGCTTTGACCCGACTTTATTAGGCGCTCATATTCGCTCCGGTGTAGATATGAGCATCGAAGTTGCCGCAAAAGCCCCCGGCGACAAAGGCGGCGCCCCCGCTCGCGTGGATGGCCGCCTGCAGCTCGTCGAAGAATTTTTGTTCCCCGAACACTTCGACCAGAATCAGATACATGTCTTTAATACAGCCAGCTATATTTTTAGCGCCGCTGTACTGGATCGGGAGTTTCAGCTGCCTTGGTATGTAGTCAAAAAAACAGTAGACGGTGAAGCTGTGCTGCAGTTTGAACATCTGGCCGGTGATCTCAGCCGTGAACTAAGTGAACAAGTGCTGCTGGTTGAGCGTGAAGAGCGATTTTTACCGGTTAAGCAGCTTGAAGACGCCCCAACTGTAGAACCCCTGATCCGCAAAAAATATTCACATCTGATTGAACGTTAATGAGCGACAAGGCTGCACCCGAAAGTGTATTAGATGCTGACGTACTGAAAAACAAAGGTCGCAGACGCCGCGTGGCGATGTCTGCAGTGTCAGGTTTACTTGCGGCCTTAGCCTTTTCAACTCATTCAACAGGCTGGCTGATCTGGGTAGCTTTTGTGCCCTGGCTCTATGTCCTGTTTAGCCAGCCAGCCCGTACTGGCAGCTATGCTTTTTATAGCTGGATTTTTGGTATGAGCTTTTATATCGGTGTGATCCACTGGCTCTATGAACTCCATCCTTTAACTTGGTTGCCAGGCGTGACCGTCCCCGTCAGTCTGGCGATTGTCTTTGGCGGTATCTTTGGAATTTCACTGGTTGTCTCGCTTTGGACACTGGGTTTGGGGGCCTTATTAGGTTGGCTAAAACCCACAGGCTGGCGTCGTGTAGTCTATCCGGCCCTGCTCTGGATGGTGATGGAATACGGTCAGGCTTTAGGTGAAATTTCACTCCCCTGGGCTCGTTTAGCCGTCAGTCAATACACCAATCTCTGGCTTTTACAAATTGTTCCACATACAGGCCAGCTTGTCATTTCAGGTCTGATTCTGGCTTTTAATGCAGCTTTGGCGCTATTTATTTTAGAATTTGCGCCTGATCCAAAACCCAAAGCTTATTGGCACTACAGTGGCTTTAAAGCTTTAGTTATTGTGATCGGCTTAGTTGGCGCTAATTTAATCTATGGCGTCAGTCAACTGTCTGCCGCACCGGATCCCGAGCGCGACAGTGAAAAAGGAATCTTTGTGGGCTTGGCCCAGGGCATGATCGAACAAGGTCAAAAATGGAACAGCGTGGATGACTATTGGTCAAACATGCGTAAAATTGAAAAAATCTACCTTGACCTCAGCCATGATCTCGCTAAGCTCAAGCCCGATTATCAACCGGGTCTGTTAGTCTGGCCAGAATCAGCAATCCCCGTTTTCCCACGCCATGCACTGGAGTTTCAGGAGCATTACAAACAGCTTGCCAGAGAAACCAACAGCTATTTTCTGACAGGCGGCTTTGACAAACTCCAGCCTGATGATCCCTTATCCCCCACCTATAATGCCGCAGCTTTAGTTGAACCCGGAAAATCAAGCATTGATCAGTGGTATTACAAACGCCAGTTAGTCCCGTTTGGCGAGTATTTTCCCTACCGGGCCCAACTAAATGCAATCCCCCTGCTCGGCGGGATTATTGCCCAACTCAATCCCATGAATTCAGATACCGCCCGAGGACAAACTGCAGGTCTGTTTAAAACCTCTTTTGGCGAACTGGGCACTCTGATTTGCTTTGAATCCGTCTATCCCCAAGTCGCTCGTGATTCTGTTCGCGAAGGCGCCAAAATGCTGGTGATTATTACCAACGATGGCTGGTACCGTGACGCAATCGCGCTTTACCAACATCTTGGTCATGCGGTCTTACGCGCACTGGAAAACGACCGCTATGTAGTCAGAGCCGGTAATACAGGTATCACGGCCTTTATTGACAGCTATGGCCGCATCCTGAGCCAGACCAAACCGATGGAGCGCACCAGTCTTTATCGCAGCATTCCGACTGACGAACTCAAATCCACCCAGTCCCTTTACACGCGTCTGGGTGACTGGCCAATCTGGCTGGCCTTGCTCTTTATGATTGTCAGCGAGCTGCTTGCCATCACCATGAAGCCGCTGGAAGACTAGCAAAGAGTGAGTGAGTGGCTGGTTGCGAGTTGCTCGTGGCTGGAAGCAACTCGCAACCAGCTCCTATAGCCCTTTGAGCTGGGTTTCGATTTCAACTTGCAGAGACTTAGACTGACTCAACTCTTTTTCTTTGGTGCTGATTTCAGTGTCTAAAGCTTCACGGCGTTGAATCGAAATCAGATCTGTGCGCTGGGCCAAAGACTCACGCCGGCGGCGCAGATCAGGCAAATCGGTTTCAAGCGAAGTAATGCGCTGTTTAAGCAGCTCCAGATTAGCTTCCAGCTGGGCTTTGCGCTCAGCCGGTGGCAAAGTCGTGCTCTGGCCGGTTAAACGAGTTTCAAGGGCCTGCAGCTGCAGGTTTAAATCCTGAAGCTGAGTAATGCGATCTGCGATCTGTCCATCCAGGGTTTTGATTTCGCCCTGAATCTGACTTAACTCGGCATTCCCCCCCGAACTGCCCGCCAAAGAACGCGCTTCGATACTGAGCAGACGGCGCTGTTCGAGCAATTGATCAATGTTTTTGCTAATGTTTTGCGACTGTAAACGCAGATCAAAGACCTGATCCTGAATCGCTCCTGCACTACTTGAGCCCCCAACTGTCTGGGCTTCAAGCCGGTCGAGTTGTCCGTTAAGACTTTCCAGCTGGGTCTTTTTGGTAGTGAGCTGGCCCTGGACGCCCTGTAGATCAACCTGCAGCTGGCGACGTAAATTCTGATCTTCAATTACAGTTGAGCCTCTTAACGGCGCAATCTGAATCAATAAATCAGATTCTTGATCAGACAGGCTCTGAATCTCAAGCAGCAAATCCCGACGTTGAGCCCGAACCTGGGTCAGATTCTGGCTGGTATTAACCAAGGGTGCAAAGAGCTGAGGCGTCGCGTTTAAACGGACTAAGGCCGCATCTGTGGTGCTGGTGCTGAGATCAAAATTAGCGGTCAGAGCGTTAACTACCGTTTGACCATCAGCCCCTACAAGTCGAACTTCAGCAGTTAACAGACCCGTCGGAACATTGCTGAGCGTACGCTCAAGCTGTTTGGCATCTGCGCCCACGCTAAAGTCAAAATTATCACTCACCGTGACACCAGAGGCATTGCTGAGTTTAATTTCTACTTTTGTGATTCGGCTAAAATAATCCGGTCGTGGTTCAGCAAATTCAAAACGGACTTTTAAACCTGTACGGGTATTTTGAGACCCCACATTACTGCCATTAGGGGTGCTGTTAAAACGAGGCGGGCAGGCTGTTAATAAAGGCAAGAGGGTCAGAGCAGCCAAAAGGCTGAGGTTTCGAAATGACTTAGGCATAGGATCCTTCGCTTTTTTGAATGAAATCTATATTTATTTTCATTTTCCATTATTGTGACTGAACAGTTAGACTTAACATATCATATTTTTTGCAGCTATCTGTTTGGACGGCTAGAACTTGAGCCGGTTCCCGTCCTGATTTCAAGCATTAAATCTATACGCGATATGCAGAAGGAGCCAGCCGCATGCAGACAACATGGCACACACTCACGGCTGAGAAAGGTCTCGAAACACTTGAGACCCCACGTGATGGTATTAGTAGCGAAGAAGCGGCCCGACGTCTTGAAAAACATGGCCGAAATGAACTAGTTGAAAAAGGGGTCAAAAGCGTCTGGGCTATTCTCTGGGAGCAACTTAGCTCCATCATGGTTGTGATTCTCATTGTTGCAGCCATTCTTTCTGCTGTTTTAGGCGACTTCCAGGACGCAGGTGTGATTCTGGCGATTGTCGTCTTCTTTGTCGGCCTTGGTGTGTTTCAGGAATACCGGGCTGAAAAAGCAATTGCAGCATTAAAAGCTTTAGCCGTCCCCAATGTGCGGGTTCGCCGTAACGGGAGTTCAGTCGAAATCCCCGCGCCAGAACTTGTTCCGGGCGACCTACTTGAGCTCGAAGCCGGTGATTTAGTCCCGGCTGATGCCCGTGTGCTGGAGTGTCATAGCCTCAAAGCCCAGGAAGCAGCCCTGACGGGTGAATCAGAAGCGGTCGCCAAAACCACAGATCGCATTGAAGCTGAAGACGCTCCTTTAGGTGATCGAGTCAATATGCTCTATATGGGCACCAATATTACCTATGGCCGTGGCGTTGCTTTAGTGACCGGCACAGGTATGAATACCGAACTCGGTCATATTGCCGAAATGCTGCAAAATGTCGAAACTGGCCAGACCCCTTTGCAAAAGCGCTTAGACGGCGTTGGCAAAACCCTCGCTATTTTGGCAGTGGTCTTTTCAGCTTTGATTTTTGCAATCGGTATTTTCCGCCAGGAAGAATGGCGTCTGATGCTGATGTCAGCGATTTCAGTCGCTGTTGCAGCTGTACCTGAAGGCCTGCCAGCCGTCCTTACGATTACTCTGGCCTTTGGCTCCCAGCGCATGCTTAAACGCCATGCCCTGGTGCGTAAACTAACCGGTATCGAAACCCTTGGCTCAGTCTCAGTGATCTGCTCAGATAAAACCGGTACCCTGACTCAAAATGTCATGACGGTCACCCATCTGGTCGGCAGTGAAGACACCACTGAGTTAAATGCCGACAAAAGTGAACACCAGCCGGATTCTGCTCAGAGCCTATTGTTACTCTGCGGGGTGCTCTGTAATGACAGTGAAATTGAAGGTGACAAGGAGCGAGGCGACCCGACCGAAGTCGCCCTGCTGCGTGTAGCTGAGCGGATTGGGATCAAGCCAGGTGAACTCAAAAAGCAGATGCCGCGCAGTCAGGAACTGCCCTTTGATTCTGATCGTAAACGCATGAGTACTGCTCACGCCCTAAATAATCAAAATCTGCCAGAAGCCCTCAATCAGGCTCTGGCGCTTCTCCCTGAAGGCAGTCATGTGTCCTTTACCAAAGGCTCGATGGATAGCCTGCTTGAGCTGAGCACCCAGGCACTCAAAGGGGATCAGTGGGTGCCCATGGATGATCAACTGCGCCAACACTACGAAGACGCCAATCAGACTTTAGCTGGCGATGGTCGACGTGTATTGGGCTTTGCTTTAAAAGTCTGGCCCCATGAGCCCAATGAAAACGAGTTGGAAGCAGATCTAAGCTTTATTGGCTTAATGGGTATGATTGACCCACCTCGTCCTGAGGTCTTTGAAGCAGTCAAGGTCTGTAAAACGGCGGGTATTCGACCCGTCATGATTACAGGCGACCATCCCCTGACTGCCAGCCGGATTGCCAAAGATCTGGGGATTACCGACAACGATAAATCGCTGACAGGCCGCGAGATTCAAAATATGGATCAAGCTGCTTTGCAAAAAGCGCTGGCAGATACATCAGTCTTTGCCCGTGTCTCACCTGAGCATAAACTGCGGATTGTAGAGGCCTTACAGGCCCAAAAACAAGTTGTTGCGATGACAGGTGACGGTGTCAATGACGCACCGGCGCTTAAAAAAGCCGATATCGGTGTAGCAATGGGGATTACCGGCACGGACGTCTCCAAAGAAGCGGCTGATATGGTGCTTCAGGACGATAACTTTGCCACGATTGTCGCAGCGGTTGAAGAAGGCCGGATTATCTACGACAATCTGCGCAAATTTATTAAGTTCTCAGTGGCCGGTAACCTCGGCAAGATTCTCGCGATGTTAGTGGCCCCGCTATTAGGAATGCCGCTGGCTCTACAGCCGATTCAGATGCTCTGGCTCAACCTGATGACTGACGGCCTGCTGGGCTTTGGTCTGGGTCTTGAACAAGCCGAAAAAAGCATTATGGAGCGCAAACCCACTCCGCCTGATGACAGCATTTTAGGCGGCGCAATCCGCAACCAGATCATCTGGATGGGTCTGCTGATTGGCGGCATTTCCATGGGTCTGACAGCCTGGTTCTATTTCCAGGATGCCAAAGGCCCCTGGCAAACCGTGTTGTTTACCTCATTAGCCGTGGCTCAGATTTTCCAGGCCCTGGCGATTCGCTCCAGCAGCGAGTCTTTGTTTAAAACAGGCTTTAGCAACCGCGTCCTTTGGGGCATGCTGGGTCTGGTGATTGTGCTACAGCTAACCGTTACGTATGTACCGATGCTGCAGAATCTGTTCCATATTAAAGCACTTAGTGCGTTCGAACTCCTGCTGATTGTAGGCGCAAACTCACTGATCCTCTGGATCGCTGAAGGTCTCAAAGCAGCGGGTAAAACGGTTTAGTTCTTAAGCACCCAGCTTGGTGCCGGCCCGTCTTCGGGCGGGTCGGCCAGCAGGGGGAGCCAGAACACAAACTGGCTGCCTTGCCCCCACTCACTCTGAGCCGCTAAACGCCCACCGTGGGCTTCGATAATTTCTTTGCTGATTGCTAAACCTAAACCGCTGCCACCATCAGCCCGACTACGAGCTGTGTCCACACGATAAAAACGCTTAAACAAATTGGGCAGATGCTGAGCCTCAATCCCTGTGCCATCATCTAAAACAATCACTTCTGCCTGGGCGCCTAACTCACGCACGCTTAATTCAATATGACCTTCTGGGCCAATGGCTCGCAGTGCGTTATCGAGTAGATTAATTACCACACGCTTTAAGGCGTCAGGATCTCCCTGAACCCAGAGCATCTGATCAGGCAAACGAGCCTGAATCTGGGGATGTAAAGGCTGGTACTCATTTAAAATCTGGCGAAGTAAAGCAACTAAATCGAGTTCCTGATCAGGGGGATCACTTTGGCGCGAACGAACCAAAATCAGTAAATCAGTTACCAGGCGCTCCAGGCGATGGGTCTCTTGAATCACGTTTTCAAGGCATTCTTCAATTAACTCAGGATGCTCTCGACCCCGTTTTCTGACCAGCTGGGCATGACCACGGATTACGGTTAAAGGGGAGCGCATTTCGTGTGAAGCATCGGCAATAAAACGTTCTTGTAGCTCTAGTGACTCTGAAATATGGTCAAGCAGACCGTTAAAGGTTCGCGCCAGCTCATGAATTTCATCAGGTGAAAGTTTACTCAGATCAACCCGTCGATCTAAAGCCTGATCTGCCTCCATCGCCTGAACTTCTTCGGTCATGCTGACCATCGGCGCGAGAGCCCGACGGGATAAAAACTGGCCCATTAAAATCGCCAGAATAATTAGCACGGCAAGCTCTAGTACATGCCAGAGCAGAGCCTGCTGCAAAATCCGGTCAAGTTCGGTTAAAGGCAAGGCGATTTGCAGCGTAATCGGAACCTGCTCCTGAATCTGAATCAGGCGACTGGCGTAGAGCACACGGGTTGCAACAGGCTGATTAATCTTGAATTTTTCGACCTGGGTGATGCCTGGCTGCTGGAAGGGCAAACGCTTTTGGCCCAGATTAAAACTGCGAGAAAAAACTCTGCCATCTAACGTGCTGAGCTGCATAAACGAGCCATACTGGCTGGAATGCCCTTCTCGCGCCACAATTTCGCTTAAAAGTTCAGGTACAACCGGATTAAATTTTAAATCAGGCCGCAGCTGCTGTTGAGTAAACACCATGCCGTCATAAACTTCTTGAATCTTCTCCACTTTAGACTGCAGCTCTGCATGCAGATTGGCATAGAGCCGATCACGCGTACCTAACCAGGCCATAGTGACAGAAATCAGCATCAGAACCGTAACAAGCAGGGTAAACCAGAGCGTGATGCGATTGCGGATAGTCACTTGTTTTTAGCCGTTAACTGTTTAATATTTAGGGTTGTTCGCGCAACACATAGCCCACGCCGCGCACAGTGTGGATCAAACGCGGCAGACCGTTAATTTCTAACTTGTCGCGCAGGGCGTGAATACAGACATCCAGCACATTTTCCTGGGCTTCTGATTCCCAGCCCCAGACCTTTTTATAGATTCGGCTGCGGGGCACCACATGTTTGGGTGTTTTAATCAACAGACTTAAAAGCTCAAACTCTTTTGGCGCCAATTGAATGGCGTGTTGAGCGCGAAAAACCTCACGGCTATTGAGATCCAAACTGAGATCCGAATAGCTGAGCAAATCTGGGCGGCTGACTTTGCGGGCTCGTAGCTGAACCCGTATACGCGCCAGTAATTCATCCAGATTAAAGGGTTTGGTGAGATAGTCGTTGGCACCACCATCTAAACCCTCGACCCGATCTTTAAACTCATTGCGAGCGGTCAGCATAATAATCGGCACATCGCTGGTCTGGCGCAGCCGACGACAGACTTCAATGCCATCAAGTTCAGGCAACATCCAGTCCAGAATTACCAGATCCGGTTGAACCGTACGCGCCGAAATCAAGCCTTCCATGCCATCAGGTGCACAGTGCACGTCATAACCTTCACACTTGAGCTCCAGCTCCATAAAGCGTGAAATTTTAGGGTCATCTTCAACAATCAGAATCTTATAAGCCGTATCCAACAATCTGCTCCTGGCATAATCAACGGGTTTAGATTTAAATCTGACAATAGTCTTTACGTCCAGCATACCTAAAAAGCCCCCTAAGCGGATAGGCACTAATGTTTAAAGCAAAAGGCCCGACTGAGTGAGTCGGGCCTTGAGTTAGAAATCAAAAGAGCTTAAAACTTGCGTTTAGAGCTTCCCTGGCATGTTTTCATCAAGCTGGGTACGCAGATGTTTCTGCAGCTTGCTGTGTTTATGTCCATAGAAGAAGTAAATCGCAAAGCCGATGCCCATCCAGATCAGCAGACGCCACCAGGTTTCACCAGGCAAAGTCAGCATCATGCCCACAAAGGTCAGTACGCCAATAATCGGCAGGACTGGCGAAAGGGGCACTTTAAACGGACGGGGTAGATCAGGGGCTGTTTTACGCAGAATCGGAATACTGCCGCAAACCAGCGCAAAAGCAAGTAGCGTACCGATTGAAACCAGCTCACCGAGAATATCAATCGGCAACAGACCGGCAACCACAATCGTGGCGCCAGTTGTCATCATCGTGGTGATCGTCGGTGTCTGGAGTTTGGGATCCAGATGACTAAAGATTGGCGGCAGCAGGCCATCACGCGACATCGCAAAGAAGACGCGAGTCTGACCAAGCAGCGAAACCAGAATCACTGAACTCAAGCCAGCAATGGCACCGATTTTAACAATCGGACGCAGCCAATAGAGCGAAGGACCCACCTGGTCAACCGCAACCGCAATCGGGTCGGGAACATTCAGCTTGGAGTAGTTGACGATGCCAGTGATAATCAGGGCAACAGCGATATACACAACGGTCGAAAGCAGCAGCGAACCGATAATGCCAATCGGCATGTCTTTTTGCGGATTGCGAGACTCTTGAGCCGCAGTTGAAACCGCGTCAAAGCCAATATAGGCAAAGAAGACCACCGCAGAGCCACGGAATACACCACTCCAGCCAAACGAACCGAACTCGCCGGTATTAGGCGGCAGGAAAGGCGTGTAGTTAGACATATCAATATGCGACATACCAAACAGAATCAGCAGCAGCAGCACCACCATTTTAATCGCAACAATGATGTTGTTCACTTTGGCCGATTCAGAAATCCCGCGATAGAGCATGCCACCGCAGAACAGCAGAATCAGCGCAGCTGGAAAGTTAAACAGCGCGCCGGTGGTGTGCAGACCGTGTTCAGGTGAAAAAGCCAAAGGTGCTGAACTCAGCGCTGGCGGTATCACCACATGTAAGTCTTTCATAAAGCTCACAACATAGCCCGACCAGCCAACGGCTACGGCTGCGGCTGAAAACAGATACTCAAGCATCAAGTCCCAGCCAATTGTCCAGGCCATCAGCTCACCCATTGAGGTATAAGCATACGTATAAGCAGAACCGGCAATTGGCAGCGAAGCTGCAAATTCGGCATAACAGATTGCGGCCAAAATACAGGCCAGTGCGACTAAAACAAAGCTGACCGTAATGGCTGGACCGGCATATTTTGCCGCAGCCTGACCGGTGATAACAAAAATCCCGGCTCCGATAATATTGCCCAGACCCAAAAGCATAAGGCCCCAGGGTCCAAGCACGCGCTTGAGCTCAGGACCTTTCTCCAGTTCTTCCTGGAGATGGTCGAGCGGTTTGCGTGCAAACAAACTCATTTAATGATTACTCCTGATACTTGCTACAGAACATGTTTGACGGTTAGTGCTACAGTAAACCCTTCCAAAAAAAAAGTCTCAGGCAGGGGTCACAAAGAAAATCAGTCCTCCCGGGCCCAGGGTTCAGGATCGGGAGCATGCGGCTTAAACTCACCAGCTTTGTAACGCTGCCAATAACGCTCAAGCTCACGTACAGCCAGATAACCCATGCTAAGAATAATGGGAACATTCGCCCAGAGCATAAAGCCCGTACCCAAATCGGCAAGCTCACCAAGTTCGACATCGGTACTTAGCAGAACTGGCGCAATCACCGTAAAAAGCAAAAAGATCAGCTTATACGGCAAAATCATTTTTTCGCCAAAGAGATACACAACACCCTGTTCGCCGTAATAGCTCCAGGATATCAGGGTTGAGAGCGCAAACATCAGAGCAACAGCTGTTACAAGCCATTTACCCAGCCCCGGAAACTGCCGATCAAAAGCATGCCCCGTTAGGCTGGCGCCTTTAAAATCACGAAACACGCCTTTAATAGGCTGGCCGTCTTGCCCAGTTGTCCAGCGAGCTCCAGCGGGTGGCTTTGCCCACGCGATATGATCACCAGAGGCCGTGGGCCCAGCAATCAACTTGCCATACACACGCTCACGGCGAGCAGCCTGCTCGGGAGAGCGACTTGGTACTTCAACCAAAAAGAAGACCTGAGAACCAATTTGCCATTGATCCCAGCTGGCTAGTTCAGGTAAATCCTGAATTTTTTTAGGTGCAACTAAACTTGTTTCGGAGCCCTGCTGAACCAGCTCAACCGTCCCTTTCATATCACCTTGAGCCTGACGGTTCCAGGTTCCTGTAGCCAAAATCACCAGCGCGGTCATGGTACAGATCAGAATGGTGTCGATAAAGGGCTCAAGTCCAGCGACAATGCCTTCGCGAACAGGCTCATCAGTTTTTGCTGCTGCATGAGCAATCGGCGCTGAGCCTTGACCCGCTTCGTTTGAAAACAGGGCGCGCTTGAGGCCGACTTGAAAAGCCAGACCGGCTGTACCGCCGAGAAAGGCCCCCGTTGCCTCAGTCTGACTAAAAGCCGAACTGATGATCAGGCTAAACAGCCCCGGCAACTCAGGCAGATGCATCGCCAATACAGCGAGTGAAGACAGAACATAGAGGCCGCACATGACCGGAACAATTTTACCGGCAAAGCTTCCAATTCGCTTGATTCCACCAATTATCACCGTTCCGGTCAGCACGGCGAGCACAATGCCAGTTGCAATCTGCGGCACGCCAAAGTACACGTTTAGAATATCTGCAGAATTCCAGGCCTGAAACATATTGCCGCCGGTCATACTTGCGACAATCAGCGTTATACAGAACAGACTGCCCAAGATTTTGGCTAGAACACTTTTCCAGCCACCCTGTGACCCAAGCGCCTTATCAATGACCCACATCGCCCCACCATGGGGATTTTCCGGATCGTCAGTGTTGCGATACATCATGGCGAGACTGACTTCAATGGTCTTAATCGCCATTCCGAAAAAACCCACCACAATCATCCAGAAAGTAGCACCAGGCCCTCCCAGACCAATTGCAAGGGCCACCCCGCCGATATTGCCAAGTCCCACCGTTGCTGACAAAGCAGCCGACAGCGCTTGAAAGTGATTGATTGCACCAGGCTCATTCGGATTATCATAAATGCCCCGGGTAATCTGCACCCCATGCGTAAGGGCTTTATATTGGGGAAATTTGGCCCAAAGCGTAAACAGTACACCTGTCCCCATCAGAATATAAAAAGTCCAGGGGCCCCATAAATAAACATTAACGCTGCTGATGAATGGCATGATGAATTCCAAAACGCTAGCCTCTTTTGTCCTGCGATAATGCTTCGTTATTTGACGATGTCAGGCAAAAGCAAATCTCCGCCCTGGTCTGGCCTGGGCGGAGAAACCATAAATGGCCACTAATGGCCACCGCTCTTTTTACCGCCTTTGGCCTCTTCGGCTTTTTTAAGGGCTTCTTGCTTAGCGCGCTCAGCTTCATAAGCGGCGATATGGCGGAGATTGACTTCCTTGACAACTTCATCAAGGGGGCGCTCGTATTCAGCTAAAAAAGCTTCTCGAGCAGTCGGGAAGAGACTTTCAGCTTCTTCAAACTGCTGCATCACCAGCAGCGCACCTTTACGGTTTTTCCAGTTATCAGAGGCATGTCGATAATGGCCCATGATCGTAAACAGAGTCTTATAAGACTCACTTTGAGCCTCAGGACGCTCAGCATAATCAGCCATATAGCGGCGGATTTCAACGTCTACAGCCTGAAGCTGACGGGCATATTGTTTTTGGTCAATGGTTGGCTTTTGAGTGAAGTCAATGATCTTCTGGAGTTCAAGCCAGGCTTCAGCATAGTCGTCAGCGTATTTTTCTTTAGATGGACCAGCCATCATTTTGCCGACCGCTTCACAGCCAGTCAGACTGGTAATCGGTGTTACGGCCAGCAGCAGTGCCAAAACTATCTTACGCATTAGTTCTCCTCGTAAGGTTCACCCAGCGCTGAAGGCGCTTGCGACTGACCCATAAAGCCAGCCAGCGCAACGATCGTCAACACATAGGGCAACATCTGAATAAACTGATTCGGAATCGGTACCGAGGCACTCTGCATCGCAATCTGCAACGCTTCTGCGGCACCAAAGAGTAAACAGGCGCCCAAAACGGGGATCGGACGCCATTGACCAAAAATCATCGCGGCTAAGGCAATATAGCCTCGGCCGTTCGACATACCGTCAGTAAACTGGTGCTGATCCAGCGCCAGCCAGGCACCTGCCAGACCCGCCAGCACACCGCTAAAAACCACAGAAGCTGTACGAATTCGAATCACGCGCAGGCCTAGCGTTGCAGCCGCAACCGGATGTTCGCCAACGGCTTCGATATGCATGCCCCAAGGGGAACGCTTAAACATCTGATGTACTAACAATACCGCGCCGGCTGTAACCCATACCAGCGGATGCCCAATGGTTGAATTTAACAAATCCCCCCAACTGGTCCCAACCGGAAAAAGATTCACCAGCGGAATACCGTCAACACGAGGGCTGTTGCTTGAACTGTCAAAAATCCATTTGAGCAAAAAGCGGGTTGAACCCGTTGCCAATAGATTAATCGCAACGCCGCTAATAATCTGGTT
>CAJYHH010000778.1 GCA_913773825.1 Candidatus Sericytochromatia bacterium
CTTGCAGTCTCGGTCATTCACAGGCTTGTTCCATTCCTCAGGCCAGTTGTGAATGAGTTTTTGTGCCTAAGAGGTTTTCAAGCCGATCGAAGTTTTCTTCGTTGGCAACAATAATCCGCTCACGGACACTTTCAGCCTGTTCAGCAGCTTCAAAGCTAAAATGCCAGCCCAGGCGGGTGTTGTCTGCTTCATCTGCAAAAGTTAGCGTCATGATGAAATGATGGCCCTTCTGGTTATGACGGAGCACGATTTTTTCAGGTTTGCTGACTTCCAGAAATTGTTTGCGCATCGGATATTCACGGCCATCAGGGCCTGTCATAACCAGCTCCCAAGCCCCACCTGGACGGGGGTCAAAGACTTCAAAGCGATTGCTAAAGCCTTCAGGCCCCCACCAGCGCGCCAGAATATCTGGGTCCATAAACATCGCAAAGACCTGTTCACGGCTTGCGTTAATCAGACGTTCAGAAAAGATTTTACCAGCCTGCTGACTGATTTTTTGACTCATACAGGCTCACTTATCGGTGAAAGCAGATTGGCATCACGGGCCAGTAACCATTTGCCGTCTACTTTTTTCAAAATCGACATTGTAAAACCGGCACGTTGCATCTGCTGACCGTCTGGCATGGTGGCGGTTACAGCCAGCTTGGTCCACATAAAGGCCCAGTCACCGAGAACCTGAATTTCTTGAATCTCATTGCTGCCGTCAAAACTGGGCGAACCGGGTCCAGCCTGAGAACGGGCGGCATGAGCAAAGGTCGGCAAACCCTGCATGATTTGCTGATTAGGCATTAAAAACACCACGTCTTCCGTCATCAGGCTCAGGATGGTATCGACATCGCCTTTTTTAGTGGCGTCCATCCAGCTTGCCACAAGTTCCCGAATGGCCTGTTCATCAGCGTTCATACATTCACCCTCCTAAAGTCCATCTGCAAAATCAATCTGAAAGTGCTCAAGCTTACCTCAGGCTTATTGGCTTGTCTATTTCATCAGGCCATAATGCTCCACAAACACGCTTACAGGCGCTGAACCTGAGAGGATCTGAAGCGGAAAACAAGTTTCCAGCTCTGTCAAACTCTGGATTTGCTCTAAGCGGTCTCTAAAGACAGCAACCATAGCTGGTTTGAGCTGGCCCTGGCGATCAATAAACTGCCCCCATAGACTCTGAGAGTGAAAACGAGCTGGAACGGGCTTTAGGCTGGATAAATAAGCGTCCGGAAACAAACGGCGATAGGACTCAAGCTGATACAGCCAGGACTGGCCCCTGACCTGTGTCAGTTCAGGATGATGCTTCATCAGGTGCTGAAACAGACTCGCCAGCTCAGCCCGTCGTACAGCCTGAAAGTCCCGCCCTAAAGCGCTTTGAGTTGTATCAAGATGGCGAAAATGCAGCTGAATACTCTGGGAATCTGAATGGCCGTAACTAAAACACCCAAATGTTGCCAACAAAAGGGGGCCAGCAGATAAATGTCGG
This sequence comes from Candidatus Sericytochromatia bacterium, assembly GCA_913773825.1. Taxonomy (GTDB): domain Bacteria; phylum Cyanobacteriota; class Sericytochromatia; order UBA7694; family UBA7694; genus CAJYHH01. Next base: position 1,472 of record CAJYHH010000778.1, read on the forward strand.
CGCTGAAGATAACTTTGCCAAATCCAAGCCAAGGGTTGCTCAGTTTGGCTAAAGCCCTGAATGAAGGTTTGCCAGTCAGGATGCCGGGCATCAAAGTGGCGTCCAAGACCAAGCCGAATGTAAAAGTTGGTATAGGTCATCAGCAGATCTGTCAGGGGCTGTTCAATTAGCTCTGCTATTCGCTGGGCAAATTCCAGCTGCAAAGCAAAAAAGTCACGGGAAAACTCAGGGCGACTCATGTTTGACGACATGCCCTGCCAGACCCGCTAAATAATGCTGTTGGAAGGTTTCAAAGGTTTGCTGAACCCATTGGGCAGATTCGTTTTCGGCATTGAGCTTGAGACAAATAGCAGCGGCTTCGATGGTGCAAAGCGCACTGGGCAATTGATTTTCGCGCAGACGATAAGTAGATTGAACCGTATCGGGCAGGGACAGCAGCGGCATTTGGCTCAAGTACTGACTTTTACGGTACATCTTTAAGGCTTCTTGCCAGGTGCCATCCAGCAAAATTAAAACCGGTGCAGGATAAGGAGGGCGCTCGATCCGACGGGGATGACTAAATGGGGCAGGATAAACCAGACAGACCCCAGGTGTTTGAGCCAACTCACTTAGACGTGAATCCGGCTCTGGCTTACGCTCCCAGGCTAAAACCTCAGTCTGTTCAGGATTGATCAGTTTAAGTAAGCGCCCCGTGTTAGACGGTCGGGTAAACTCCTTGGGGCTCGTCAGCAACACAAAGCGTGAACGGGTTTTGATACGCGTTATCTGTCCACACAGGCAGGTCAGATCAGGCAAGCCACAGTTTAAACAGGGCGCATGTTCACGGGTGATACGACGAATCTGGGCCGAGGGCTGAGTTTCAGACATCTTGCTCTGCAGCGGGTTTAATCCCCCAGGCAGCCGGAAAATCAGCATGGGTGGGTAAGCCGCCGCTTTCACAACTCCAGGCAGATCGGGAATCCCAGAATAGATGATCAGTGGGTTTCAGATCGGGGTTCCCATCAAGAGCGCCTGCTGGCACCACATAGAGACTGATGCCTTGCTTTTGGGTTAAACGCGGCACAGGTGAGCCGCAGAGCTGACAAAACCATTTGCCAAAACTCTGAGCCGTGGGCAAAGCATAATGTGAAATAAAGTCTTCACCCTGTAACCAGCTAAATTTTTCTGGATGCACGGTTAAATTGGTCGCATGACACGTGCCC
>CAJYHH010000779.1 GCA_913773825.1 Candidatus Sericytochromatia bacterium
GTACAGCCAATACTTTAGTCTATGTAAAAGGTCGTGGCATTGTACTCGACGAGCCTTCTGTTGTAGCAATTGATCAACAGACCAAAAAGCCGATTAAAGTTGGCACCGAAGCCCGTGCGATGCTGGGACGTACCCCTGACAGTATTGACGCGATTCGGCCGCTAAAACAAGGCGTGATTGCGGATTTTAGAGCTTCGCAGATGATGATTTCGTATTTTTTGGCCAAAGCTCAACCGCGCCGTAATTTTATTGCTCGCACCCGCATGATTATTGGCGTGCCTTCAGGGATTACCCAAGTTGAAGAGCGGATTATCCGCGAGACTGCTGAACGCGCGGGTACTGGCTTTGACAGTAAAGCGATTCTGGTGCCAGAGCCTTTGGCTGCTGCCATTGGTGCCGGGATGCCTGTTTTAGAGCCCACTGGCAATATGATTGTCGACATTGGCGGGGGCACCACTGAAATGGCCGTGATTTCACTGGGCAGAATTGTGGCCAGTGAATCTTTGGGAGTGGCGGGTGATAATCTCAATGACGCCATTGTCTCGTATATTCGCAAAGTTCACAGTTTGATTATCGGTGAACGCACCGCTGAAGAAATCAAAATGAAAATTGGCTCAGCCTGGGAAGGCGCACGTGATGAAGGCATGACGATTAAAGGTCTACACGTCAACACTGGCCTGCCTTCGGCCCTGCAGATTACCTCTCAGGATGTTCGTGAAGCTTTGCAAGAGCCGCTCAAAGCGATTGCCGAATGTCTGCGCCGGACCTTAGAGAAGTCTCCGCCTGAACTGGCTGCTGACATTATGGATCGGGGAATTGTGTTGGCTGGTGGCGGCGCAATGCTGGCTGGGCTCGACACCATGCTGAGTCAGATGACCCAGTTGCCGGTGCATATTGCTGATCAGCCAATGCTCTGTGTAGCGTTGGGGACCGGTCGGATTTTAGAAGAAATAACTCGTCCTAAACCCTCGTCATGGACAAGTATGCTTGGTTATAAAAACGTATGATGGACGGTCCGCTGCTGGGTGAACGGCGTGGTCCGCCCCGGCTGCTATTGGGGATTGTTGCCGTTTTGATTTTGGGCCTGGCGTGGTTTTTTCGCGCTAGCTGGACACCTGAACTCATGGACCGTTTGCAGCCTGTTTTAAGCAGTGTGGCCAGCTGGAGTCGTGGCATCAGGTTGCCCGGCAGTGCCCCAAATGCCAGTGAAGCTGAATTTATGCGCTTAGAGGCTGAAAATGCCCTGCTTGAGCGTAAGCTGCAAGCCCTAGAGCTCGTAGCGGATGAAAATCAGCAGCTGCGTACGCTGTTAAAGCTGCCTCAGCCGCAGGGTTTTCGACAAGTCGGAGCTCAGGTCTTGCTGCGTTCTCCCCATCAATGGTTTGAGACTTTAATGATTGATCAAGGCTTTGAGTCCGGTCTAAAAGTGAACCAAGTGGTGATGGGAACTCAGGGCGTGTTGGGCAAAATTTCAGAAGTGACTGCCCGGACAGCTAAAGTTCAGTTGGTGAGCAATCCTGAAACGACTATTGCCTGTATTGTGGGCAAACAAAAAGTGCCGGGTGTTTTGATTGGTCGTTATCGCCAGCAGCCTGCTCAGCTTCAGTATTTGCAAAACTATGCCCGGATTAGCGCGGGTGATTGGGTTTTGACCTCAGGACTTGGGGGAGTGTTTCCACCTAATCTGGTTTTAGGCCGTGTTGAAGCTGTACGTCAGGATTCTTCGCGCCCTGTACCCGAAGCAGAAGTTAAGCTGACGCCGCTTGAAACCTCGATCAGTCATGTGATCGTGCTGATTCCGGAAACTTAAATGTGGCAATTTATTGGACTCAGCGCCTTCTTAATCCTGTTAGCTCTTATCCAGTTAATCTGGCCGGTTCCTTTGCCGGGCTTAAACAGTGCGCCAGCTTTGCTGTTATTGGCAGGATCTTGTGTACTGTATCGGCTTCCAATGCGTCGATTTTATCTTTTGATTTTAATTTTAGCCTTTGGCTTTGATCTGCTTTTAAATGATTTGCCGGCTTGTTTGTTTGGCTATGCACTGACATTAGCTTTACCGATGTCACGGGAAAACGAAAAATCAAACTGGTTTGCCAGCCTGGGCTGGATGCTTTTAAGTGTGCTGATCTTTGATGGTTTAATGATGCTGATTGGCAGCTTTTATGGCCCTGGAGCCTGGCGCTTAGGGCTGACACATTTACCCTGGAGTCTAGGCTATAATTTGCTTGCAGCCCTGTTGATCTTACCTTTGACCCACGGACTCATTTCAGTCTTACACTACCAACGTTTTGAATACGACCAGGAAGTTCGCAGTGGCAGACTGGGATAAGAGGTAGGTGGTAGGTAGTAGGGAGGAAAGTCAGAAACAGATTTTGTCTTGACCCTATCTACTCCCTACCATCTACTCCCTACCACCTACTGTTACTACCTACCAAAAGAGGCCTCTATGCAGACAATTTATCCAAATGTTGAATGGGATTCTGCTACAACCGTCCTTGAGCCCTATGTGATTTTGGGACAGCCCCCGCGTGGTGCTGCTGAAGGTGAACAAGCTTTAATTATTGGCAGTGGTGGTCGGATTCGCAGCTTTACTGTGATTTATGCGGGCTCTCGCTTTGGCGAAAGACTCAATACCGGGCATCATGTGATGGTGCGTGAAGATAACTTGGTTGGGGATGATGTCAGCATTGGCACGTCTTCGACTTTAGAGTATGGGAATCGGATTGGTGATCGAGTCAGGATTCACAGTGGCTGCTTTTTAGAGAGAGCAGATATTGGCAATGATGTGTTTATTGGGCCGAATGTGGTTTTTACTGATGACCCTCATCCGATT
>CAJYHH010000780.1 GCA_913773825.1 Candidatus Sericytochromatia bacterium
TGGATGAGCTCAGAGCTCAGTCGCCGGTGATCCGCCCTGGCTGCGGGGTCGCTTTTTCGGCTCAGCCAGCTGACTCTGAACAAAGTGAGCAGGTGATTCTTTTTCAGGAAGTCGCTTTGCCGCCAGAAGCCCAGACTGAAGCACACTTTTCCCAAATAGCCCAAAGCATTGCCGCTGCCGTGATTTCTGAACATGAAATGGCCGTTGAAAACGTGGTGCTGGTCAAACCCGGCACCCTGCCCAAAACGTCCAGCGGCAAGTTAATGCGTCAGGCTTGCCGCCAGGCCTGGGCATCAGGGATTCAAGTTGGCCAGAACACAGGCTCAATTGAGGTCTTTTACCATTGGCGGGCTCATTCCATACCCGCTGCTTCAGAGCCGCCTGAAACAGCTGTTGAGGTGACCACATCCGCCCCTGCTGTTCAGCCTCAGCCTGCCTCTGCTGCTGAATGGCAGCGCTGGTTAGGGACTTGGTTAAGCCGCAGTTTAGATTTGCCCAGCGATAAACTCGACCTGGATCAGCGTTTTCAGGCGCTGGGGCTGGATTCTGTACGTTCGGTACAGCTGGTAAGTGATTTAGAACACGCTTATGGCCGTAGCCTGCCTGAGACCCTGCTCTGGGAATATCCAAGCCCTCGCGCCTTATTAAACTGGCTGGCTGGGCCGATCTCTTCAGATTCAGTCGTGGAGTCTTCAAAACTTTCACTGCCACATACACATGAGCCGATTGCGGTGATCGGCATGGCCTGTCGCTTGCCGGGTGGGGCTGATAGTCCTGAAGAGTTCTGGGAATTATTAGCTCAAGGCCGTGACGCAATTGGGCCCATCCCTGAGTCGCGCTGGCCCATTGAACAGTGGTATGCCCCCAAACAGGCGACGCCGACACCGGGCAAGATGTATGTACGTGAAGGGGGGTATTTAGAGCAGATCGATCAGTTTGAACCAGGCTTTTTTCAGATTTCACCCCGCGAAGCGCTCAGTCTGGACCCGCAACAGCGCCTGCTGCTTGAGCTGGCCTGGGAAGCGCTTGAAAACGCCGGCCTGGATGCAAAAGACTTGTATCAGAGTCAGACGGGTGTGTTTATCGGGCTTTCAAATCTTGATTATCGTGAAGCCCTGCATGAAAATCCTGAGCGGATTGATGCCTATGCCGGTACCGGGACTTCGCCCAGTGTGGCAGCAGGACGCATCGCCTATTGGCTAGGTTTACAGGGCCCCGCGATCACTCTAGATACGGCCTGTTCGTCTTCTCTGGTGGCTGTGCATCAGGCCTGTCAGAGCCTAAGGCTGGGAGAATCAGAGCTGGCTTTTGCGGGGGGCGTCAATCTGATTTTGTCCCCAGAAGGCAATCTCTATTTTTGTCAGCTTCAGGCCTTAGCTGAAGACAGCCGCTGTAAAAGCTTTGATGCTGCTGCTGATGGCTTTATTCGCAGCGAAGGGGGCGGCATGGTGCTGCTTAAACGCCTGCCGGACGCACAACGGGACGGCGATCAGATTTTGGGCCTGATTTGTGGCTCAGCGGTTAATCACGACGGCCCCAGCAATGGTTTAACGGCGCCCAATGGGCGTGCCCAGCAGCAGGTCCTTACCCGTGCTTTACAGCAGGCTGGTGTCGCTCCTGAAGCACTGAGTTTTGTCGAAACCCACGGCACGGGTACGCCGTTAGGCGACCCGATTGAAGTTCAGGCTTTACAAAGTGTGCTGCTGACTCCTGAGCGCAGTCAGCCTTTATACCTTGGCGCTTTAAAAAGCAATCTGGGTCATCTTGAAAGTGCTGCTGGTATTGCGGGCTTGATTAAAACCCTCCTGATGCTGCAGCGGCGCCAAATCCCTGCCAATCTTCATTTTTACACTCTAAATCCCCGGATCATTCAGCATGCTCTGCTGCAGATTCCGACTCAGACCTTGCCCTGGCCCCAACATCAAGCCTTGCTGGCGGGAGTGTCTTCTTTTGGCATTAGCGGCACCAATGCCCATCTGGTG
>CAJYHH010000781.1 GCA_913773825.1 Candidatus Sericytochromatia bacterium
ACTGTCTCTTAGATTCCGGTTTATGCCCTGTCGGTACACCTCTTCAAACTAAAATGAGAAGTGTGGCAGTGTAGTGAATAAACGAATGGTGCTTTTCAAATTAAAACGGGGCTTAAAGCAAAAAAGAAATCGTTTTAAGCAGATAAGAAAAATCAATCGGCTTGGGAATAAAAGCATCACAACCGGCCCTCAACGCATTATCTCGATCAGAGGGAAAGACATGAGCCGTAACGGCTACAATCGGTATGGAAGAGGTTTTAGGACTTGATTTGAGCTTTCTTGCAACTTTCCAACCATCTAAACCGTTAATACTCAGATCAAGCAAAATTAAGTCAGGATGTAGACTGCTAAGGAGATGGACAGCATCATCGCCATTATCTTTTTCAAGCACCAAAAAACCATTTTTTTCCAAACGCCTTCTCAGTAAGGCTGAATTTAAAGGCTCATCTTCCACCACTAAAATTGTATGCATCATGGTATTAATTAGCCCCATTCTGGAGAATCAAATCATTTATCTCTATCAAAACAGTTTGATTTTTAATTTTAATAAAAAAGACTTTATTGTCATTTTTATCCGATAATGACCTGATTGAATCTTTTAAGTTTAAAAACCCTGGATTAAATGGTCAAGTCCTAATCAATAAAAAGATAAACGATGTCAAAAAATAATGTCACAGAATACTTTTTGTAAATTTTGTTGAAATACAAATAGTATAAAAAACGTAGTCTGATATTTTGTCCATTTTTCAAGGCGTTTCTGATGTCATTTTTTGTTAACAGGGATAAGTTAGACCATCCCAAAGCTCAGTGAAGTAAGGCCTCATTTAAATATCAGGATTCCAAGAAGCTTTCTATCATCAAAATAGATTTTTAAGCATGAGTTATGGGGTTAATTCTATTTAGGATTAGGAATTCTGTATCGGCTTTTGATCAAGCTGGCTTTCGGCTTGTTCCAGAATCGACTCTATCACACTACTGACCTGCTGCAGTTTTTCATGACAAAGATAAAGCTCCTGATGGGAAACCTCATTAAGGGCTGAACTGCTTTCTAGCGCAGCAGGATGCTTATGCACCCATTCTGTGCAGCGCTGCAGGCGCTCAGTTAATCCAGAAAGTTCTGATGACGCTGGTTTATTGGAATTAATCGCACCAGCATCGCGTTTAAAAATACGAACCAGATCATAGTTAATTTCACGCTCGAGAGTCAATTGGTCAAGCAAATCCTGCTGTACGGACAAAGGTGTTGATTTAGCCGCAAGCTCATAAAGGGTCTTAAGATCCAGACCAAGCACCTGGCTTAGCAAAGGTTCCTGAATATTAAAGCGATCGACTAACTGAACAACCGACATAAAACGGTTGGCCGTTTTAGCAGACATATTAAAATTTTCATTGAGCCACTTAAGAAAATAGCCATGCCCAGCTAAGCGCTTAGCCTGAATCAGCAAGCGTCCTGACTCGATCAGATGCGGAGTAGTTTGCCGAAGCATCTCCGTCAACTCAACCTTGACTGAGGCCAGCTCCCGTTCATGCTGGGGTTTAATTCTATGCCTGAGCCTGGGATAAGATTCTGGCTGAGATGGTGACAATGGACTAAGTTGCGCAAGCGCATTCAGCGTTACGCTATCAACTCTGGTTAGGGTATCTGTTAAATCATTCATGAGCTTCCCTCAACTTTCAAGCCACGATAAGAGATTTCACTAAGTCTTAAAACACACATTTAGATAAAAAGGACAGAAATAAGACAGAAGCAGCAGGAAATACGACATAAAATTAGTCAACCAGCCAATCAGCTCAAATGTCTTTTGATCAAGCTTATTGTCAAGATTTTGCTTTAAACAAAACTTAGTCCATTATAACTTACAGCTCTTTAATAGTCACCATCAAACTATCGCGCGAAAAAATATTTAAGAAAAAAAATAGCTGATTAAATCAAATGATTCAGCTCAAAAAACCAAATAATTTAAAATGAAATGATTGATTTTAAATGATAGGGCCAGATGGCTTGCTTATGTCTTTTTTGTCTAAACTCAGCTCACCAGATAACTGCATAGGCTGCTTGAGATTGTCCAGTAGCTGTTTGGCCAGCTCACACAATTGTTGATTCTGATCAATCAGCAGACGTTGAGCATCCTGGAGCATCTGCTCTTGTAAGCGAAATGAAGTAACACCCAGAATAAAGCCAGAACTGAGCGGTTTCAAAACGCACCTGCCAGCTCCCAAGATGAACCATGGCCACGATCGTGAGCAGACGTTGGCGCTCAGCGGCCCAGGCGGCTTCATAGCGTTTACGCGACTGAATGTCCTGGATTTCGGCGACTAAGCAGCGCAACCGAGGGGATTCCTGACTGTGATCCCAGATCACCGTTAAATGCTGTAAGCCCCAGACAATCTCACCCTGCCGATTTAAAAAACGCTTTTCAAGCGGCTGCCGTCGAACCTGATCAGGACTTGAAAGAATCTGACGAAGCGGGTCAAGTTCTTCATGCTCCGGTGGAAGGCAGATATCACGAAGCGTGAGCTTGCTCATTTATTCAGCACTGTACCCGAGCATCCGGCACATAGCAGGACTGATATAGATCAGCTTGCCATCAGGTAAATACACTAATTTACAGACCGAGGACTGCTCAAAGGCCGCTTTAAAAAGCTGAGACGAAGAACCTGTCATCGCCTCCACCACATCAAAATCTTTAAAAAAGCGCCGTCAGACCCAATTTCTGCAGCGTGAGCGTTCATGAACATGATTACTTTCTGCCAGACTCTGGATCTGAGAGACTGGCACGAGCTCTTCTACCTGTTTATAACATAGAAGCTTCGCTCCTTTCAGTACACAAAATCTTCTATTTAATGCAAGTTGTGACCTGTATGCTTCGACAATCGCTACGCGCTACCCAAAGGGCACTTACGTCCGGCTTACGCCTACAGCATGACAAATCTTTTCTATACAGTGAGACGTTTGCCAAAAAAGTGGTCACTCTGTAGCACGTCGTGCAGACATGTGCCCTGTGGGTATCCCGCAGGGAATATCGAAGCCTGAAGGAGAGTCAGTTCTTTGTCCGTTTTGAATCGGTCGCAACTTGGGTTATTTACTCCCCCCCAAATTTACAACAAAAATATCTGTTCATCAAAAGTTGATATGTTGCACATGCTTTTACCCTTTTTGTCTTTTTCGTTCTTAAAAAACAGCCTATCTACTTTGTCAAAAGAATCTGCGAAATCGGCATAGTCATTTACCCAGCAGAACTTAGGCAAATAAGTACAGTCAGTCATGCATTCATTTCTGAGCTAGTCTTGTGCCTGGCTGTCAGATAAAGGACGCTCAAAATGGCTAATTTTAAAGCCATCTTTATGTTCACCCCCTTCATGAACATCCGGGTCAATCGTAGTGTCGCGGGTAAATTTATCAATCAGGGCATAAAGCACCGGCAGAACAAGTAGACTCAGCAGCATCGCAGACAAAGTGCCGCCCACCACCACCACCGCCAAAGGCTGCTGGGTTTCGGCCCCCATTTCACGGCTCATGGCTGCTGGCAATAAGCCCAAAGCAGCTAAAATCCCCGTCATCAGCACTGGACGCAAGCGATCCAGACAGCCGCTGATCACAGCCTCGATAATCTCCATTCCCGCGTGCTGGCGCTCCCGAATTGCGGACAAAATCAGCACGCCATTCAGGCTGGCCTGACCTATTAGGGCAATAAAGCCAACAGCTGCCGCAACAGACAGCGGAATTCCCATCAGCATTAAGCCCAACACGCCACCGACCAAGGCCAACGGTATCGTCAACAGCACTAATAAAGCCGGAACAATATTGCCAAAGGCCGCAAACAGCAAAACCAGCGTAATAATCAGCGTGACCGGCAGTACGGTGGTCAGGCGATTCATAGCACGCTCTTTGGATTCAAAGGCCCCGCCCCACTCGCTGCGCATGCGGTCAGGTAAAGGTTGGGCTTTGGCTTTATCCATGGCTTCTGTGACAAATGAGCCCATATCGCGACCCACCGTATTCATCCTTAAGCCGATATAGCGCTGACCGTTTTCACGCAAAATCGAAATCCGGCCAAAACCCGGCTTAACCGAGGCAACTGTATTAAGCGGCAGATTTTTACCCGGTTTGAGCGCAATCCCAAGCCGGCCAATTTTTTCAGCGGTGTCGCGGGC